>NZ_JBHWMB010000020.1:0-24798 GCF_042730015.1 Streptomyces sp. NPDC059957
GCCCTGCGGGCCCCACTGCCGGGCGGACTCGGCCCCTGCCTCGGGACCCGGTGTCCCGACCCGTTCCCGCCGATCGAGGTCGGCACCGACCCCAACGGCTACGACGAGGGCATCAACGTCTTCGTCGGCGCCGACTTCCTGGTCCGCGAGCGCGCCGCCGAGGCCGAAGGCAAGGTCGTCGTCCTCGGCAGCTTCGACCAGAACAAGAACCTGGCTTTGACCGGCGGCGGGTACAACATCGGAATCGTCGGGGCGGGCTCGCTCGTGCGGCCCCCGGCCGGTTCGGACTTCCTCACCACCGGCCGCAACGTCACGATCGCCGCCCGGCAGCGGCTGATCTCGGACGGCGGCGTCGTCCGCCACGCGGGCACCGCCCCGGGGCCCGGCACCGTCACCGGCCCGCTGGAGGCCGACCCGGCCGCGATCACCCCGTACGCCGGGCTGCGCGACCAGCTGACGGCGGCCAGCCGGTGCTACGCCCGCGTCGACGGCAGCACGCGCCCGGCGACCGGCACCGCCGTCAACCGGGACGGCACCACCGTCTTCACCGGGGACGGCACCTCCGATCTCCAGGTCTTCAACGTGGCCTTCGACATGGTGAGTGCGACCGGTGGCGCCATCGGCATCCGCTTCGACCGGATCCCGGCCACCGCCACCGTCCTCGTCAACGTCCTGGGCGCCAGCCGTACGCTCAGCACGTACGGCGGCACCATCAACGACACCGGCGCCGGAGCCGACCCCTGGAACGGCTACCGCACCCGGCTCCTGTGGAACTTCCCCGACGCCACCACCGTCCAGCTCGTCGGCACCGGACAGTTCCAGGGCAGCGTGCTCGTCGGTGAGCAGGCCTCGCGCACCACCGTCACCCTTCCCGGGACCAACGGCCGCTTCTTCACCACCGGCGAGCTCGTCCACACCAGCACCAGCACCGGCGGCGGCGGCCAGGAGCTCCACGCGTACCCCTTCGACGGGGACCTGCCCGACTGCGGGAACACGGTCCCGGTCACGGGCACCGTCTCCGTCCTCAAAGAGGACACCGCCGACAGTCCGCTGGCCGGAGCCACGTACGAGCTGTGGCAGGAGACCAACGGCACCCCCGGAGCCCAGTTCACCAGCCCCGGCGGGGACACCAAGGTCTCCGACTGCGTCACCCCGGCGAGCGGCATCTGCACCGCGACCGTCCCGCTCGGCACGTACTACTGGCGCGAGACGCAGGCCCCCGACGGCTACGAGCTCGCGGACAACCCCGTCGCCGAGCTGACGCTGACCGCGCGGAACGCCACCGCCGGCGCGACGGCCACCATGAGCAACGCGAGGGTTCCGGGCAGCGCCGAGGTGGTGCTGCGCAAGTCCGACGCGGACGGCGGGGCGCTGCTGCCCGGCGCCCGCTTCGAGCTGTGGCGCGAGGCCAACGACCGTACGGGCCTGCAGACCACCGGAACGGTTCCCGACGAGCAGCTCGCCGGGTCCTGCACCACCGACGCGCAGGGAAGCTGCACGGTCCAGCTCCCGATCGGTGAGCGGTACTACTGGCGGGAGACGCAGGCACCGGCCGGCTACGACCTGCCGGCGGACCCGGTCACGCCGTTCGACCTCGACGAGAGCCACGTGACCACGGGTCTCGTCGTCGGCGTCACGGACGAGCGGACCGAGGAGCCCGCCTACGAGGGGTCGATCAAGGTCCTGAAGAAGGACGCGAAGACCAGGCGCCCGCTGCGCGGGGCGGTCTTCGAGGTGTGGAAGGAGACCAACAGCACCAGCGGCCTCCAGACGCGCGGCATCAACCCCGACCGCAAGGTGACGGCGGGCTGCGCGACCGACCGGGCCGGGGTGTGCTCGTTCCCGGGCCTGGACGAGGGCTCCTACTACGTGGTCGAAACGGC
Source organism: Streptomyces sp. NPDC059957 (assembly GCF_042730015.1). Taxonomy (NCBI): domain Bacteria; kingdom Bacillati; phylum Actinomycetota; class Actinomycetes; order Kitasatosporales; family Streptomycetaceae; genus Streptomyces; species Streptomyces sp. NPDC059957. The sequence continues at coordinate 1,884 of NZ_JBHWMB010000020.1, forward strand.
CGTGCCGGAGGGCTACGTCCTGCCGCGGAACCGGGTCACCGGTCCGCTCCGGCTGGACGGCACCACCCCGGACCACCGTCTGGTGGTCACGCTGGAGAACAAGCGCGACGACCACGGCAAGGGCACGAAGCCCCCGCGGCCGGGCCGGGCCGGATAGGCCGCCCGGGTGGGCCGGTGACCCGGCCGGCCCACCCCGCGCGCCAGGGCCGGGCGCATCCGGTTGGCTCGGAGCCGACGGCCCGGCCGGCGGGCGCGAGGAGGTCCGTATGCGCACACGGGACACGGCAGGCGCGATCGGCTCGGTCGGCAGGGCGGCCGCAACGGCCGCGGTCCTCGCGGCGGCAGCCCTCGCACCGCAGGCGCCGGCAGCCGCGGCGGACCCGTCCCCGCCGCCCCCGGCAGCGTCTCCTGCCACGTCCCCGGCCCCGTCCGCGCAGGCGTGCACCGCTGGAACCGGGCCCTACCAGCGGGAGCTGGAGGGCCACCTGGGCCGGACGGCCGACGGGACACAGGACGCCGGGGACTGCGCGGCGATCCGCACCTTCCAGCGGGACAACGGGATCCGGCCCGCCAGCGGCTACGCCGGGCTGGTCACCTTCCGGAACATGGTCGCGGTCGCCGCCCGCGCGAACCCCAACGCCGCCGGCCGCTGCCCGGTCCGTTCGCACCGGGTGACCTGCGTGGACATGGAGCGCCAGCTCGTGTGGGTGCAGCGCGGCCGCACGGTGGTCTTCCCGCCGGTGCCCGTCCGTACCGGACGCGACGACCAGGAGACCCGTCCCGGCTGGCACGAGGTCTACTGGCGCAGCGTGGACCACACATCCACGCTCTACGACAACTCCCCGATGCCCTACGCCCAGTTCTTCGACGGCGGCCAGGCCCTCCACGGCCGCCACGGCAACCTGTACGCGCACGGCGGCTCGGCCGGCTGCGTCAACCTCTCCGTCCCCGACGCACGGCGGCTGTGGGACCTGCTCACCGAGGGCGACGCCGTCTACGTCTGGGGCACCAAGCCCGGCACGGAGGACTGACTCCCGGCGCGGCGACCACTCTTGGGACGGAACGGTGACACGACCGTACTGTCTCGTGATCCCCCGTGTGATTTCCTGGCGATAAGCGCGCGACTGTCCGTGCGCGGGGGACATGGGGAGAACGATCGTGAAGCTGCAGCCGATACGCGGGCGCGCCCGCACCGGCCTGCCGGCCCTTCTGCTGGGCGCGGCCCTGCTGTTCACCAGCGCGTGCAGCGGTGGCGGAAACGGTGGCGGCGCCGGCGGGAGCGGTGGGGGCGACGGAGGTACCGGCACGACCGGCACCGAGGCGTCGAAGGCCGTCGTCAACGTCAAGCCGGACGACGGGGCCAAGGAGGTCGCGACGAGCGGCATCCTCAAGATAACCAGCACCGGCGGCAAGCTCACCACGGTGACGGTCGCCGACACCAAGGGCAACGCGGTGGAGGGCAAGGTCGCCGCGGACGGCGCGAGCTGGGAGCCCGCCCGCCACCTCGCCGCCGCCACCGAGTACAAGGTGCACGCGGTGGCCAAGGACGAGGCCGGCCGCGAATCCGCGAAGGACACCACCTTCACGACCCTCACGCCCGCCAACACCTTCATCGGCCAGTACACCCCCGAAGACGGATCGACGGTCGGCGTGGGCATGCCCGTCTCGATCAACTTCTCCCGCGGCATCACCAACCCCGAGGCCGTCGAGAAGGCCATCACGGTGACGGCCGATCCGGCCGTGCCGATCGAGGGCCACTGGTTCGGCAACGACCGCCTGGACTTCCGCCCCGAGAAGTACTGGGCCGCGGGCACCAAGGTCACCCTGAAGCTGGAACTCGACGGTGTCGAAGGCCGCCCGGGGGTCTACGGCAAGCAGACCCGTACGGTCAGCTTCAAGATCGGCCGCTCCCAGGTCACCACGGTCGACGCCTCCAGCAAGCAGATGCAGGTGGTCCGTGACGGCCAGGTGCTCAAGAACGTTCCGATCACCGCGGGCGCCCCGTCGACGACCACGTACAACGGTCAGATGGTCATCAGCGAGAAGTACAAGGTGACCCGTATGAACGGCGCCACCGTCGGCTTCGGCGGGGAGTACGACATCTCCGACGTCCCGCACGCGATGCGGCTGACCACCTCCGGCACCTTCGTCCACGGCAACTACTGGGCCTCGTCGGGCACGTTCGGCTCCGCGAACGTCAGCCACGGCTGCGTGGGCCTCAAGGACGTCCGGGGCGCCGGCGACGGCAGCCAGCCCGCCGCCTGGTTCTTCAACGAGTCGCTGATCGGCGACGTGGTCATCGTCAAGAACTCCAAGGACAAGATCGTCGCCCCCGACAACGGCCTCAACGGCTGGAACATGGACTGGGCGGACTGGATCAAGTAACGCCCTCCCGCGCGTCGTCCGGTGGCCCGGTGCTGTGACCCACAGCACCGGGCCACCCGGCGTTAACCGGCGCTAACCTTCCCGTATGACCATCTCTCTCGAAGTCTCCGAAGGCGTCTGCGTCATCCGGCTGGACCGGCCGCCCATGAACGCCCTGGACATCGCCACCCAGGACCGGCTGCGCGAGCTCGCCGTCGAGGCGACCGACCGGGCCGACGTCCGTACGGTCGTCATCTACGGCGGTGAGAAGGTGTTCGCGGCCGGCGCGGACATCAAGGAGATGCAGACGATGGACCACGCGGCCATGGTCGCCCGGTCCCGCGGGCTGCAGGACGCCTTCACCGCCGTGGCCCGGATCCCCAAGCCCGTGGTCGCGGCCGTCACCGGCTACGCCCTGGGCGGCGGCTGCGAGCTGGCCCTGTGCGCGGACTACCGCATCGCCGCCGACAACGCGAAGCTCGGCCAGCCCGAGATCCTGCTCGGCCTGATCCCCGGCGCGGGCGGCACCCAGCGGCTGTCCCGGCTGATCGGCCCCTCCAAGGCCAAGGACCTCATCTTCACCGGCCGCATGGTCAAGGCCGACGAAGCGCTGACCCTCGGCCTCGTGGACCGCGTCGTACCGGCCGCCGAGGTGTACGAGCAGGCGCACGCGTGGGCCGCGAAGCTGGCGCAGGGTCCGGCCCTCGCGCTGCGCGCCGCCAAGGAGTGCGTGGACGCGGGGCTGGAGGCCGACATCGACACCGGTCTGACCATCGAACGGGGCTGGTTCGCGGGCCTGTTCGCCACCGAGGACCGCGAGCGCGGGATGCGCAGCTTCGTCGAGGAGGGGCCGGGTAAGGCCAAGTTCCTTTAGGGGTGGCCCCCTTTGAGGGTGGCCCTGTCGGAGATCCCGCCGCGGTCCTTGGCGGGGGTGTTCGGCGGGGTCCTCCCTGTGGGTGGATTAGCCAGGCCTTAAGGCAGCCTTAAGGAGAGTCGGTGATCCACTCTGGGTGACCATCGCTTCGCGGTGCGTCACTGCAGGTCAGTGGGGGTGTGGCGGCCGCCGTGTTGCCTGTTGCATATGCCAGGACGACCCCTCGGAATCAAAGATCCCGGGGGGTCTTTTCCTGCGGAACGGCCCGAACGGCCGTACCGGCCCTCCATGATGGGTGCATGGCGGGTCTGGAGGGTGTGGAACAGCCGCGGCAGCGCAGTAGCGCTTCCGCCGTACGGCTCACGGCGGCCCTGGAGGACGAACTCGGCCTCAAAGCACTGGAGTTGTACGGGAATCCGGCCGAGGCGGAAGTGACGCTGCCGTCGATGCCCGAGTCGGCGAGCACGGCCCGCCGGCTCACGCAGTGCGTGGTCGTCCGCCTGTGGGGGCTCTCGCCCCAGATCGCCGAGCACACCGTCCTGCTCGTCTCGGAGCTCGTGGGCAACGCCGTCCGTCACACGGGCGCCCGGTCCTTCGGTTTACGGATGCTCAGGCGGCGCGGCTGGATCCGCGTGGAGGTGCGCGACCCCTCGCGCGGGCTGCCCTGTCTCATGCCGGTCCACGAGATGGACACCACCGGCCGGGGGCTGTTCCTCGTCGACAAGCTCTCGGACCGCTGGGGCGCCGACCTGCTGCCGCGTGGAAAGATCACCTGGTTCGAGATGCGGGTCGCCGACCGCTGAGCGCCGCCCCCGATCGCCGTGCGCCCCCCGAACGCCAGAAACCCCCTGTCGCCGTTGTGGGGCGCTGCGGGGGTTTCATGGGTGTGCCGAGGATCGAAGGGGGTGTGATCCTCGGCAGGGACTTCGCTCGGGTCAACGGGAAGCCGTGGTTCCGACTATGGCAGACGAGGGACCAAATGCCAAAAGTCCCAACTTGGACATAAGTGTGCATATCCTAAGACTTTCTACCTAAATCTTAGGTGAGATGGGCCACCGGCCTCGTAATCAGTGCATAAAGATCAGCCGCTCTGTGTAATTCGTTGATCACATAGCGGACGGTAGGCGGCTGGCGCCGGTTCGGCCGAAGGTCCTGAATTGGGTCAATCAATACCTTCACGGGCATCCACCCCTTAAATGGGCGGGTGCTCTGCTACCCGGACCGCCGATCCGCTCTCCGTGCCGGCGCGGCGGTCGCCGTCGGCGCCCTCACCGCCGCCTGTGGCACGGACGCCCCCGCCACCCCCGGGCCGTCCGGTTCCGCGACGGCCCCCGCAGGCCCCGCGGCCCCGGCGAAGGCCGCGCCGGACAAAGCGGCCCGGGCCAAGGCGGCCGCCGCCCCGCGCCGGTTCGCCGGTCAGCCCGTGGAGATCGGGCACGGTCCCCGCGGCCGGCCCGGCGTCGCGCTCACCTTCCACGGCAACGGCGACCCCGCCATCGCCAAAGCGGTGCTCGCCGAGGCCGAGCGGGCGGGCGCGCGGGTCACCGTACTGGCCATCGGCGCCTGGCTCGACGCCCACCCGGAGATGGCCCGCCGGATCCTGGACGGCGGCCACGAGCTCGGCAACCACACCCAGCGCCACCTCGCGATCAACACCATGCCCGAGGAGCAGGCGTACGCCGAGATCACCGGCTGCGCCGACCGGCTCAAACGGCTGACCGGATCCATCGGCACCTGGTTCCGCCCGTCCCAGACCCAGTACGCCACCCCCCTGGTGCGAAAACTGGCGCAGCGGGCGGGCTACCCGCACGTCCTGTCGTACGACGTGGACTCCCTCGACTTCACCTCGCCCGGTGCCGCGGCCGTCGTCCGCACCGTCATCGGCCCGATCCAAGGCGGATCGGTGGTGAGCCTGCACTTCGGCTACGCGGACACGGTCGACGCGATGCCACCCCTCCTCGAAGAACTCGCACGCCGCAAACTGCGCGCGGTGACCACCACGGAGCTGCTGACCCCATGACGACCACCCGCCTTCCCCGGAAGGCCACCGCGTTGCTGGCCGGCCTGGTCCTCGCCGCCCTCGCCGGCTGCGGAGCGGCCGACAAGGGACCCGCCGAGGCCCTCGGCACGAAGGGGCCCGCCGCGCCCGTCAAGGCCGTACCGGCAGCGCCGCCCGGCCTGGCCGGAATGCCGCCGCTCCTCGATCCGAACGACGTGTACGCGGCCGACCGGCCGAACAAGCTCTCCCCGGTGGTCAAGGACTTCCCGTCCCGCGTCTACGTGCCGAACACCAACTCCAACACGGTGTCCGTCATCGACCCGGTCACGTACAAGGTCATCGACACCATCCCCGTCGGCGTCCAGCCCCAGCACGTGGTCCCCTCCTGGGACATGAAGACCCTCTGGGTCAACAACAACCGTGGCCACACGCTCACCCCGATCAACCCGGCCACCGGCGAGGCCGGCAAGCCCGTCGAGGTGCACGACCCGTACAACCTGTACTTCACGCCCAACGGCAAGTACGCGATCGTCATGGCCTCGATGGACAAGGAACTGGTCTTCCGCGATCCGCACACGATGGACCGTGTGAAAACCGTCCCCGTGACCTGCTTCGGCGTCAATCACGCGGACTTCTCCGCGGACGGCCGCTACTTCATCGTGAGCTGCGAGTTCTCCGGCGAGCTGCTCAAGGTCGACACCGAGAAGATGGAGGTCGTCGGCCAGCAGAAACTGCCCTTCGAGGGGGCGATGCCGCAGGACGTCAAGGTCTCGCCGGACGGGAAGACCTTCTACGTCGCGGACATGATGGCGCACGGCATGTGGGTGCTCGGCGGCGACAAGTTCGAGACCCCCAAGCTGCTGCCCACCGGCAAGGGCTGCCACGGCCTCTACGTCAGCCGCGACTCCAAGGAGATGTACGTCTCCAACCGGGGCGAAGGCTCCGTCTCCGTCTTCGACTTCACGCAGAACAAGCTGACGAAGAAGTGGGAGCTGCCCGAGGGCGGCAGCCCCGACATGGGCGGGGTCTCCGCCGACGGCAAGGTGCTGTGGCTCTCGGGCCGTTACAACTCCGAGGTCTACGCCATCGACACCACCACCGGCAAGCAGCTCGCCAAGATCCCGGTGGGCGGCGGACCGCACGGCCTCGCCGTCTACCCCCAGCCCGGCCGCTACTCCCTCGGCCACACCGGCATCTTCCGGTAGGCCGCCGGCGCGCGGAGACCGCTTCGCGCGGACACCGCTTCGCGCCCGGAACGCGGGCGTGCCCCGGGAGCTCGCACAGCTCCCGGGGCACTTTCAACCGCTCACCGCCGCCTCCTCACCAGGCGACGGGGAGCCGCTCGGGAAGACGCTTGATGAAGCCGGTCCGCCACACGAGGTTCTCCGCCGGCACCGCGAGACGCAGCTCGGGCAGCCGCTCGACCAGCACCTCCAGCGCGATCTCGGCGTGCGCCCGGCCCAGCGCGGAGGCCGGGCAGAAGTGCCGGCCGGCGCCGAAGGCGAGGTTGGCGTTGGAGCTCTCGCGCTCCAGGTCCAGCTCGTCGGGGTTCTCGAAGGCCTCCGGGTCGAAGTTGGCCCCTTCCAGCAGGACGAGGACCAGCTCACCCTCCTTGACCAGCACGTCCCCGACCTGGATGTCCGCCATCGCGATGCGCGGCAGGCCGTCACCGACGGACAGGTTCCAGCGCAGCAGCTCGTCCACGGCCTTGCCCATGCGCTCCGGGTGCTTGCGCAGATACCCGATGAGCTCGGGCTTCTGCAGCAGCGCCAGGACCGCGAGGGTCAGGAACGCGGAGGTGGAGACGGCGCCCGCCCCGAAGAGCGAGACGGCGACGGTGGCGAACATGTCGTCGGTCAGGTGCGCCGACTCCGGGTCCGCCTCCTTCAGCTCGGCGAACCTGCCGAGGAGCCCCGTACGCTCCTCGGCAGGCAGCGCCAGCTGCGCCCTCAGCTGGTCCTCGAAGTAGCCGACGTCCTTGTACCAGTTGAGCGCCGAGTCGGCGAACGGCTCGCGCGCGGTCATGAACGCGACGTCCAGCCCCGACATCAGCCGCCGCCAGTCCTCGAACGGCACGCCCAGCACCTGGCAGTGCATGGCCGCGGAGAAGGGGTCGGCGAACCCGGCCCGCAGGTCGGCGGGCCCCCCTTCGGCGAGGAGCTCGTCGATGAGCTCGCCGGCCTTCGCGCGCAGCCAGTCCTGCAGGCCCTTCTGGCGCGGGTTGAGCGCCTTCATGACCGCGTTGCGCAGTCCGGCGCTGTTGATGTTGCCCATGTTGTTGACGACCTCGGGCGGGATCGTCAGAGCGTACTGGCGCGGGACACCGGCATTGGCCGTGTCCTTGAGGCTGAAGCGCTCGTCCTCCAGCACCTGCTTGGCCAGCGCGTAGCTGCTCACCAGCCAGGCCGGGTCCCCGGTGAGGGTGCGGACCTTGGCGACCGGCGCCTTCTCGCGCAGCCAGGTGCACTCCTCGGGGAGCACGTCACCGCGCCGCGAGAGCGGGAAGTCGATGAGGGGCTCGGCGGTCTGTCCGCCCCCCTGATCGGAATGGGCCTCAAGCTGCTCGACGCTCATCGACGGTCCCTTCGTTTGGTGCGGTGTGCGCGTGCGTGATCGGGTGGTTCGGATCGCTCTGTGCCTTTTCGGCCGCCTCGGGCCGCACCACGGCGTATGCCTGGTTCCTCGTCGCGCGCAGGCCCCCACCGCGCGCGAAGAGGACGTCGGTCATCGGCATCTTGACGTGGTAGGCCGCCACGGAGGACGGCACGTCGAGAATGCTCGGGGTGTCGATGAAGAACGGCAGCTCGGCCGCCATGTAATCGAAACACACCTGCAACTGTGCGTCGGTGATGGATTCACCTTCCGGCAACTTGGAGCCGACAAAGTGCAGGGCCATCTCCTCGCAGCCCTTGCGGAATTCTTCGTCGGTCTCCAGGAAATGGAGTACGCGTCGGTGCAGAAGTTGGTAGACGGGGTTCGTCTGGAACTCCGAAAGTGCCCTCACTCGGATCTCGGCGTTCGGAGGTCCTGATTCCTCCACGCCCTTGAGAATCCTTCGCCGGACTGCCTTGATTTCCTTCGTCGCACGCTTCTCGGCGTGTTCCTGGGTGTAGCCGAAGGCGGCGAACATCCGGTCCACGTGGAGGTCTGCGTAGACGAAGTCGACCTGTGCGAAGCGGGTCGTGGCCCATCGGGTGAGGCTGGATATGCGCTCGGAGCTGAAGTAGCTGTTTCCGGGACTCACTCCGATGAGCACATGGTCGCCGTCTTCCCAGATGTTGTGGCAAGTACGGGTGAAGGGCAGAACTTCGAATGATGCGTCAGCTGTGATCGTCACCTGTGTGATCGCCCTTGTTGCCGCTTGTCCCTGGGAGCCCTGCGCTCCCGGTGTGGCGGCAATGTCGCTACGTTATGCCGTGGCCCCGGAGCGTGACAAGTGGAGGCCTGAATTGTTGGCTGGAATTATCGCTTCCGCATTACGGAAGGGTAATTGAATATCTATCTGCCGCTCGAACGGGACCCGGGGCGTGAGGGGGCCGGGCGTGCCGCTACCCTGAGCCGGTCAACAAGCACCAAGAAGGGGTGGACCCAGTGGCGGACATCGAGAGCGCACGGACGACGTTCGGCAAGTTCGACGTGAACGGTGACGGCTTCGTGACGGCCGACGAGTTCCGTTCGGCGATGGCGGAGATGGGCGACCCGTTCGTCACCGGCCCGGTCGCGGAGGCCGTGATCGCCGCGAAGGACTCGAACGACGACGGCCTGCTGAGCTTCGACGAGTTCTGGGCCTCCCTGAACAAGTAAGCCCCGGCGCCGCCCCCTGGCCCCACTGCCGGGCCGGGGGCGTGCGCGTCAGGCCCGCCGCGGCCCGGCGCCCGTGCCTTCCGCCCGGTCGGCTTCCGCCTCGGCGGCCATGCCCTCCACCTCGGCGAGCGCCTCTTCCAGCCAGCGCAGCCAGAAGGTCTCCAGCCCGGTTCCCGCGTGCAGTACGACCCGCCGCAGCCGGTCCTCCCCGGAGTCCCGCCCGGCCGGGAAGTCCTTCTCCTCGATCCCCTCGTACACGGCCAACTGGGCCCGGTGCAGCTCCAGATGCCGCCGCAGCTCCACGGCCAGCCCCTGCGGCCCGACCACCGCGGCCGCCCGGATCCGCAGCAGCAGGGGATCCCGCACCGGCTTGGGATCCTGACGCTCCCCGACCCACCGCGCCAGCTCCCCGCTCCCGGCGGGCAGCACCTCGTACTCCTTCTTCTGCCCTCGTACGGGCCCCTCGCTGGGCAGCGCCCGGATCAGCCCGGCCTCCTCCAGCCGGCCGAGCTCCCGGTAGATCTGCTGGTGCGTCGCGGACCAGAAGTACCCGATCGACTTGTCGAACCGCCGGGTCAGCTCCAGCCCCGACGAGGGCTTTTCGAGCAGGGCGGTGAGGATGGCGTGCGGGAGCGACATGCGGCCATCCTAGGTTTGCGGCAGGTCGAGGACCGCGATGCCCTTCTCCAGGGCGATGGCCAGGCGGGTCCCGTCGGGGTAGAGGGCCGCGACGGGGGACGGGTCGTGGTCGACCCCGTAGGCCCTGTCCCGGTGCCGCACGCGGATCTCCGGCCATTCCCGCAGGACGCGGCCCGTGGTGGCGTCGACCAGCCGGGGACGATCGGTCAGCGAGGCCACCAGGTTCCCGCCGCACGCGATCAGGGTTCCCCAGCCGCCCGCGCCGGCGCTGCGGTGCAGCCAGCGGCCGTCCCGGCACGACCACACGCCCAGTTGCCCGTCCTGCAGGGTGGAGGCCTCGGTGTCGCCCGGGCCCTCGCCCGTGGCCGAGACGGCGACCCGGTCCGCGTCGAGCCAGCAGGCCGAGCCCACTTCGGCGTACAGGGCCGTCCGGTCCAGCGGGCCCCCGTCCCGGTCCAGGACGGACGCGTCGACGAGAGCGGCCTCCAGGTCGTAGACGTCGGCGACCCCGAACGGGTGCCACACCCAGCCGGCGACCAGGAGCCCGCGCCCGTCCGGGCCGACGGAGAGCCGCGAGTGGAACAGATCGCGGGCGGTGCGGTCGCCCGTGGTGAGCCGCTCGCCCGTGGCGACGTCCTCGACTTGGAGGACGTCGTACTCGTCCGGGCAGTGCACCAGCACCTCGCGGCCGTCCGGCAGCGCACCGAGGGCGACCGGATGGTCGTAGTCCTCGGGCAGGTTGTCACCCCGGCTCAGCTCGCGCACGATCCGCTCGCCGTCCAACAGCACGGCCCTGGTGCCGCGTTCCTCGTAGACTACGGTCCACCGCCCCGAAGGGGAGCGCACCGCACGGTCGAAGGAGTGCGGGACGGCAGCACGAGGAGGATGCTCCCGGCCGTCCGGGGTCCAGCGGCGGAAGCCGCCGACCGGGTCGACCAGGTCTTCGCCCTCCCAGAACAGGGACTGCGGTTCGGAGCTCGCCTTCAGCGTCTGCATGGACGGGCAACCTACCTACTTCCAGGCGGCCAGCGCCTCCGGATCACGGGGTCCGGGGGCATCCGCCGCCAGCAGTCCGTGGGCCCGCAACAGCGCGGCCACCGCCGGGGACCAGGCCGGGCGCAGGCCCGCCGAGGTGAGGAGGGACGGGTCGGAGAGCAGGGACTCGGCCGGGCCGAAGCGGATGCCCGCCGGAGTCAGGACCGCCGCGTCGTCGGCCCAGCGCACCGCCAGATCCACGTCGTGGGTGGCCATGACCACCGTCGTGCCCGAGGCGCGCAGCCCCGCGAGGACGTCGAGGAGCCGCTCCTGGCCGTCCGGGTCCAGGCCGGCCGTCGGCTCGTCCAGGATCAGCACCCGCGGAGCCATCGCCACCGCCCCCGCGATCGCCGCGCGCTTGCGCTGGCCGTAGGAGAGCAGGTGCGTGGGGCGGTCCCGGAGGTGGGTGATGTCCAGGGCGGCGAGGGCCGAGTCCACGCGGGCACGGACCTCCGGAGCGGGGAGCCCCAGGTTCATCGGGCCGAAGGACACGTCCTGTTCCACCGAGGCCGCGAACAACTGGTCGTCGGGGTCCTGCACCACCAGCTGGACGGACGTGCGCAGCCGGGTCAGCCCGGCCCGGTCGTACGAGACCTCCCTGCCGTCCAGCCGCAGCGTGCCCGAGCCGGGCCGCAGGCCGCCGCTCAGCAGCCGCATCAGGGTGGTCTTGCCGCTGCCGTTGCGGCCCAGCAGGGCCAGCGCCCGGCCCGGCGCGATGGCGAAGTCGACGCCGGTCAGGACCGCGGGGCCGTCCTCGTAGGCGTAGCCCGCGCCGGACAGCTCCACCACCGGGTTCGGCGAGGGGGGCGGCGACACGTTCGGCGACGGGTTCAAAGGGAGAGCCCCTTCAGGGTGAGGGTCAGGGTGATCAGGGCCGCCAGCAGCCCGGCGGTGGCCGTCAGGAAGCGCCACGACAGGGCCGCCTCCGGTACGAGGACCCGCAGCGCGCCGTCGTAGCCGCGTCCGGCCAGCCCCGCCTGGAGCTTGGCCGCGCGGTCGAAGGCCCGTACGAAGGAGGTGGCGGCGAGCCCGGCCAGGGAGCGCCACACCGCCGCCCGGCCGGTGTGCCCGAGCCGGGCGGCCTGGGCCCGGCGGACCTGGGTCATGGAATCGAGCAGCAGGAAGCCGATCCGGTACATGACCAGGGCCACGTCCACCACCGGGGCCGGCACCCCGGCCCGGACCAGCCGGGGCAGTACGTCGGAGACCGGGGTGGTGAAGGCGAACAGCAGCAGCCCGAGCGAGGCGGACGAGGTGCGCAGCAGCAGTTCGGCGGCGAGCCGGGGGCCTTCGGGGGCCAGGGACACCGGCCCCTCCGGGCCGCCGACCGCGAACAGCAGCGGCAGCGCCCCGGTGAAGCAGAAGCCGAGCGGGATCCGGAAGGCCCGCCACAGCTGCCGGCCGGCCACTCCCGCCGGGCCGAGCAGCACGGCGAGGGTGGCGGCGGCCACCAGCGGCCCGCCCGGCCAGGGGGGCAGGCATACGGCGGTGACCGTCAGCCCGATCCCGAGCAGGGCCTTCTCCAGCGGGTGCCGGCCGCGCCAGCGACTGCTGTGCGCGGCCACGTCGATCGGCAGCACCGCCTACGCCTCCGGGGCGTCGGCGGCAGCGGCGGCGGCCGCTCCTTGGCGGCGGCCCTTGCGGACGCCGAAGTAGTAGGCGAGCACGCCCGCTCCCAGCGCCGCCTGCAGGGCGAACAGCGCGGACTCGATCTCGCCGGACGGGGGTTCGTACAGAGGGGAGAACCAGGGTTCGTAATCCGGCTTCAGCTCGGTGATGGCCGTCTCGGCCTGCGCGTCGGCGCCCGTGAAGGGCTCCTCCTTGTGGTCGCCCATCCCCAGCGCGACGGGGAGGACGGCCAGCGCCGCCACCAGGAGCAGCAGCAGGCTGTTGATCTTCGCGTTCTTGGACATCCCGCTCATCAGGCCGCCGCCTTCTCTTCGGTACGGGAGGAGGTCAGCTTCGCGACGCCGAGGCGGACCAGGTCCGACTTGCTCGACGCCATCAGCAGCCGCATCACGAGGACGGTCAGCAGACCCTCGCTCACGGCCAGCGGGATCTGCGTGACGGCGAAGATCCCGCCGAACTTCGCGAGCGCACCCAGGAACCCGCTGGCCGGGTCCGGGAAGGCCATCGCGAGCTGGAGGCTGGTGACGCAGTAGGTGACCAGGTCGGCGAAGAAGGCGCCGAAGAACACGGTCACCATCAGCGGGAGACCGAACTTCCGCAGCAGCCGGTAGACGGCGTAGCCCGCCCACGGGCCGGCGATGGCCATCGAGAAGACGTTGGCGCCGAGGGTGGTGAGCCCTCCGTGCGCCAGCAGCAGGGCCTGGAACAGCAGGGTGATCGTGCCGAGCACCGCCATGATCGGCGGCCGGAACAGGATCGCCCCGAGCCCGGTGCCCGTGGGGTGCGAGCAACTGCCCGTCACCGAGGGGATCTTCAGGGCGGACAGGACGAAGGTGAACGCTCCGGAGGCGCCGAGCAGCAGCGTGCTCTCCGGGTTGGCCTTCACCTCGCGGGTGAGCGAGCGGACGCCGTGGACGACGAAGGGAGCGGACGCGGCGCCCCAGGCGACCGCGTGCAATGGGGGTAGGAACCCCTCGGCTATATGCATGAGTGGGGAGACCTCTCCAGCACCTCGTGGATGGACAACGCGCCCCGGCCGGTCTCCTGGCTCACGGGTTGACGTCCATGCTCCGCCTTCCCGGGCAGCGCGGAACTTCCCGCGCAGCCCAGTGGCTTTCCCGCAGGAGTGGAGCCGGACTTCCCGATCACAGTGGCGAGGGCCGCACCGGTTTCTCACCGGTTTCCCGAACACCAAGGCCCGCTGACCCTAGTCGGCCGCACGGACCGGTAACAACCCGCCCCAATCGCGCCGGGCGGCAGCCGGATTCCACTTAGGGGTGACTCTCCGTGTCCGGCGGCTCGTCGGCCGCCCCAAGGGTGCAGACCGGAGGGGGAGTTCCGGGTGTCCGGGGCCGCAGGGCAGCGGCGGTTGCGCCGCACCGTGCCGTTCCGCAGGGGCCGGGGCGAGCGCGGACGGGGCGAGCGCGGACGGGGCGCGGCCAACGGGGACGAGCCCGGACGGGACGAGCCCGGACGGGTGCGGTCCGCTGGCGGGGCCGCCCGGCGGCGCGGAGCCTGGTGGGGTGACCGCCGAACCCGATGCCGCGCCCGCCGTCGACTACTCCGACCTCACCGCCGTCTACGTCAACTGCACGCTCAAGCGATCGCCCGAGCCCAGCAACACCGAGGGCCTGATCGACAAGAGCCGTGCGGTGATGGAGGCGGCCGGGGCCCGGACCTCGCTCATCCGGGCCGTCGACCACGAGATCGCCACCGGCGTCTGGCCCGATATGACCGACCACGGCTGGGGGAGCGATCAGTGGCCGGTGCTCTACAGCCAGATCATGGACGCCGACATCCTCGTGTTGTGCGGCCCGATCTGGCTGGGGGACAACAGCTCGGTGATGAAGCAGGTCATCGAGCGGCTCTACGCCTGCTCCTCGATCCTGAACGAGCAGGGCCAGTACGCCTATTACGGGCGCGTCGGCGGGGCGCTGATCACCGGGAACGAGGACGGCGTCAAGCACTGCGCCATGAACGTCCTCTACAGCCTCCAGCACCTCGGCTACGCGATCCCCCCGCAGGCCGACGCAGGGTGGATCGGCGAAGCCGGACCCGGGCCCTCGTACCTGGACCCCGGATCCGGCGGTCCCGAGAACGACTTCACCAACCGGAACACGGCCTTCATGAGCTGGAACCTCATGCATCTGGCCGCTCTGCTCAAGCGGTCCGGCGGGATGCCGGCGCACGGCAACCAGCGCTCCCTGTGGGACGCGGGCTGCCGCTTCGACTTCCCGAACCCCGAGCACCGGTAGGTCCCCGCCCCGGTCCCGCCTCCCGTCCCGAGCCGGCGTGCTCAGCAGACGTTCGGGTGCGCGATGTCCAGGACGAAGCGCTCCGGGGCGTGCAGCTTGAACGAGGTGTAGGCGGGCTTGGTGTCGAAGGCGGCGCCGAAGGTGACGTACCCCTCGTAGTCGCCGGTCAGGGCGATGCCCTTCAGCTTGGGCAGGTAGATCTTGAGCAGCTTGGGCCCGAGGTAGACGTTGCGGCCCGCTTCGTCGTGTCCCGCGGCGGGGTTCAGGCGGACCTCCAGGAAGTACCGCCCGGCCAGCGGGACGGGCTTGCCGGAACCGTCGTAGACCAGCGACGGGACGGGGGTGACGGTGACCTCGGGTACGTATCCCTGAAGGTCGATGACCACGCGGTCGTACGTGCAGTGCCCGCCCCAGCGGGCATTGACGACGAGCGGAGTCTGCGTGGCGGTGGTGGAGGCGGCGGTCGTGGTTGCGGCGGATGCCGGTGCGGCGAAGGCGAGCATGGCGGTGAGCAGTGCGCCCAACCCCAGTGCGGTGGCCTGCCGGCGGCGTGGACGGATCATGGCGTCCCCTCGATTCCGAGAGACGGGGAACGGTGTCACCCGTGAAGACGCGCCCGGTACGGCCGCGGTTGCACCGGGTTCGCCCGGTCTGCCGGGTCCTGCGCGGTCCCGCCGGCTTCGCGCGGTTCAGCTGGGCAGGAGGGCGCTGAGCTCGGCGTCGAGGTCGTAGTGCCGCTGTTCCTGGCCGCGCGGCACCAGCTCGGTCATCCGTCGGCACAGCTCCCGTACGTCCTTGGCCCGGGCGGACACCACGCACGACTGCTCGCCGTTGCTGAAGGCGAGGAAGACCCGCGGCTCGGTGCCCTTCCAGCGCGGCCACACCTGGATGTCGCCCTCGCCGGTGGCGCAGATCTGGCCGTCGAGCAGCAGTTCCCGGGAGAAGACCCAGCGCGCGAGGTGCATCCCGGCACCCTCGAAGTCGAGGGAGATCTCGTAGGGCCGGTCCGTGCGGTACAGGAAGACGCCCCGGACCGGGACGGGCGCGGGTGCGGCCTCGAGCCGGAGCGGGAGGACGCGGTGTTCGGTGTCGGCCATGCGGGCGCCTCTCTCTCGGGGTGGGGTCGCGCCGACGCACGCGCGACATGCCCACTCGGGCAAGCTAGCCCACCCCCGGGCCGCCCTTCCGCGGCCAAAGGTCCCGTCCGGCCGGGTCCCTCGGCCCGACTTCGCCCGACGCGGCGAGACCCACCCCCCCGGGGGGGGGGGGGGTGGTTTCCTCCTCTCCCCCCCCCCCCACGTCGTCACCCGTTCAACCAGCGGAGCGTCAGGCGTCGCCGCCCGCCGCGCCCGGGTCGGCCGCCCGGACGTCCAGCAGCTGGTACCGGTCGATCGCCTGCTTCAGAGCCGAGCGGTCGATCTTGCCTTCCTTGGCCAGCTCGGTCAGCACCGAGAGGACCACCGACTGCGCGTCGATGTGGAAGAAGCGCCGGGCCGCGCCCCGCGTGTCCGCGAAGCCGAAGCCGTCCGCGCCCAGCGAGGTGTACTTGCCGGGCACCCAGCGCGAGATCTGGTCCGGAACCGCCCGCATCCAGTCGGAGACCGCCACGAACGGACCCTCCGCGCCGGACAGCTTGGTGGTCACGTACGGGACGCGCTGTTCCTCCTCCGGGTGGAGCAGGTTGTGCTCCTCCACGGCGACGGCCTCGCGGCGCAGCTCGTTCCAGGAGGTCGCCGACCAGACGTCCGCCCTGACGTTCCATTCGGCGGCGAGGATCCGCTGCGCCTCCAGCGCCCACGGCACCGCCACGCCCGAGGCCATGATCTGCGCCCCGACGGCTCCCGAGGTGCCCTCGGAGACCCGGTGGATGCCCTTGAGGATCCCGTCCACGTCCACGCCGGCCGGCTCGGCCGGGTGCTGGATGGGCTCGTTGTAGACCGTCAGGTAGTAGAAGACGTCCTCGGCGTCGGGGCCGTACATGCGCCGCAGACCGTCCTTGACGATGTGCGCGATCTCGTACCCGTACGCCGGGTCGTACGCCACACAGCCCGGGTTGGTCGAGGCCAGCAGCTGGGAGTGGCCGTCGGCGTGCTGCAGGCCCTCACCCGTCAGGGTGGTCCGGCCGGCGGTCGCGCCGAGGACGAAGCCGCGCGCCAGCTGGTCCGCCATCTGCCAGAACTGGTCACCCGTGCGCTGGAAACCGAACATCGAGTAGAAGACGTAGACCGGGATCAGCGGCTCGCCGTGCGTCGCGTACGCGGAACCCGCGGCGATCAGCGAGGCCGTGCAGCCCGCCTCCGAGATGCCGTCGTGCAGCATCTGGCCGGTCGGCGACTCCTTGTACGCGAGCAGCAGGTCGCGGTCGACCGCCTCGTACTGCTGGCCGAGCGGGTTGTAGATCTTGGCGCTCGGGAAGAACGCGTCCATGCCGAAGGTGCGGTACTCGTCGGGGGCGATCAGCACGAAGCGCTTGCCGATCTCCTTGTCCCGCATCAGGTCCTTCAGGATGCGGACGAAGGCCATCGTGGTGGCGATCGACTGCTGGCCCGAGCCCTTCTTGGCGGCCGCGTACGTGGCGTCGCCCGGCAGCTGGAGCGGCTTCGCGCGCACCACGCGGGTCGGCACGTAGCCGCCGAGCGCGCTGCGGCGGTCGTGCATGTACTGGATCTCGGGGGAGTTGCGGCCCGGGTGGTAGTACGGCGGCGCGCCGTCCTCCAGCTGGGCGTCCGTGATCGGGATGTGCAGACGGTCGCGGAAGCGCTTGAGGTCGTCGGCCGTCAGCTTCTTCATCTGGTGGGTCGCGTTGCGGCCCTCGAAGTTCGGGCCCAGGGTCCAGCCCTTGACCGTCTGCGCGAGGATCACCGTCGGCTGGCCCTTGTGGGCCTTGGCCGCCGCGTACGCCGCGTAGACCTTCTTGTGGTCGTGGCCGCCGCGTCCCAGGTGCTGGATCTGCTGGTCGGTCATGTTCTCGACCATCGCGCGCAGCCGGTGGTCGCCGCCGAAGAAGTGGTCGCGGATGTACGCGCCCGTCTCGGTGGCGTACGTCTGGAACTGGCCGTCCGGGGTGGTGTTCAGCTTGTTGACCAGGATGCCGTCGCGGTCCTGGGCCAGCAGCGGGTCCCAGGAGCGGTCCCAGATCAGCTTGATGACGTTCCAGCCGGCGCCGCGGAACTGCGACTCCAGCTCCTGCATGATCTTGCCGTTGCCGCGGACCGGGCCGTCGAGGCGCTGCAGGTTGCAGTTGACGACGAAGGTCAGGTTGTCGAGGTGCTCGCGGGCCGCGATGGAGAGCTGGCCGAGCGACTCGGGCTCGTCCATCTCGCCGTCGCCGAGATACGCCCAAACGTGTGACTTGGAGGTGTCCGCGATCCCGCGGGCCTCCATGTACCGGTTCATCCGGGCCTGGTAGATCGCACCGAGCGGGCCGAGGCCCATCGAGACGGTCGGGAACTCCCAGAAGTCCGGCATGAGCCGCGGGTGCGGGTAGCTGGAGAGGCCGTACGGGGCCTTGGACTTCTCCTGGCGGAACGCGTCGAGCTGCTGCTCGGAGAGCCGGTCCAGGAGGTAGGCGCGGGCGTAGATGCCGGGCGAGGCGTGGCCCTGGAAGAAGATCTGGTCGCCGCCGTCGCCCTCGTCCTTGCCCCGGAAGAAGTGGTTGAAGCCCACGTCGTAGAGCGAGGCGGAGGAGGCGAAGGTGGCGATGTGGCCGCCGACGCCGATGCCCGGGCGCTGGGCGCGCGAGACCATGACGGCCGCGTTCCACCGGGTGGCGTTGAGGACCTTGCGCTCGATCTCCTCGTTGCCGGGGAAGAAGGGCTCGTCCTTGGTGGCGATCGTGTTGACGTAGTCCGTGGAGCGCATCTCGGGCACGGCCACGCGCTTCTCGCGGGCCCGCTCCATCAGCCGCAGCATCAGGTAGCGGGCGCGCTCACGGCCCCGCTCGTCGACCGCGGCGTCCAGGGAGTCGAGCCACTCCTGCGTCTCTTCCGGATCGAAGTCCGGTACCTGACTCGGCAGGCCACCAATGATGATCGGATTGCGATCGGATGCGGAAGCCACGCTGTTCCTTCGCTGTCGGGGGAGTCGTGCCTTGGGGTTCGCCGCCTCCCATGGTCTTACGCTCGGCAGAAATCGTCATCTTTACCGTTGGGTAATCCCTGGAGGTGGCGGGATTGTGCCGGCTGCGGCGACGACAACGCCCAAACCGCAACCTTACGCCCATGTCGATCACCCCCTTCGCAAGGCCGTTCGTCCCTCAAACAGGTGCGAAAGTCCCGAGGCCGTGCCGAATGAGGTGGAATGGTGTGGGATGAATCACCAGGGGTACATCCGGAAGGGCTGAAAGTTGCGGCGAGACGGCCGCAATCGTCACCGTTTCGACGGTCTCGGCGGCCGGGTACTTGCGCGATCCGCCGCGCCCGTGTGGACTACGCCCAATGCTGCGCGTACGCGCGCCGCCGAAGAACATTCACCGAACATGAGCAGGAGGCACCCCGTGAGCGCGACCGCGGACCACGCGGAGAACCTGGCCGCCAGGCTGGGTTTCCAGTCCGAACAGGTGGTCCAGGAGATCGGCTACGACGACGACGTCGATCAGGAATTCCGTGATGCCGTAGAGGGTCACGTCACCGAACTCGTCGATGAGGACTACGACGATGTCGCAGACGCGGTTCTGCTGTGGTTCCGGGAGGACGACGGCGACCTGACGGACGCCCTGGTCGATGCGACCGAGCTGGTCGAGGACGGCGCACTGATCCTGCTGGTGACTCCCAAGACCGGCAAGGACGGTTTCGTCGAGGCCAGCGACATCAGCGAGGCCGCCGAGACCGCCGGCCTCTCGCTGGCCAAGGGTCTCCCCGTCGGCAAGGAGTGGACCGCCACCAAGCTGGCGACTCCGAAGACGGCCAAGTCCAAGCGCTGAGCCGCGCCCCGCAGCCATGCGGACACACGCACCCCGTTCGCCGGAAGCTTCCCGGTGGGCGGGGTGCGTGCGTTTTGCGGCGGGCTGACCGGGGCCGGACGCGCGAAGGACCCGTAGGCCGCGGATGAGCGGCGGACCCCAAAGCGGCGGACCCATAAGCTGGGATCACCCGAACAGCCCAACGCAGGGATGCGGGACGAAGGGATGCGACAGATGGCGATCGAGGTCGGCAGCAAGGCCCCGGACTTCGAGCTCAAGGACAACCACGGCAGGGTCGTGCGGCTCTCCGACTTCCGGGGGGAGAAGGCGGTCGTGCTGCTCTTCTACCCCTTCGCCTTCACGGGCGTCTGCACCGGCGAGCTCTGCGAGCTGCGCGACCAGCTCCCGCGCTTCCAGAACGACGACGTGCAGCTCCTCGCGGTCTCCAACGACTCGGTGCCCACCCTGCGCGTCTTCGCCGAGCAGGAGGGGCTGGAGTACCCGCTGCTGTCGGACTTCTGGCCGCACGGGGAGGCCTCCCGCGCCTACGGGGTCTTCGACGAGGAGAAGGGCTGCGCGGTGCGCGGCACCTTCGTCATCGACCGTGACGGCATCGTGCGCTGGACCGTCGTCAACGGGCTGCCCGACGCGCGTGACCTGAACGAGTACATCAAGGCTCTCGACAGCCTCTGAGTCCGTGCCGCAGGCTCATGGGCGCGTGCCTCCAGGCGCGTGGGCCCGTTCGCCTCGAATAACCCCGTACAGGCGGGAACCCGTCACTAGGATCGAAACGTTGATCCTGTAGCAACCGCACGACGGGGCCCCGCCCCACACCAAACCTTATGGAGGACCCGTGGGAGTCAGCCTCAGCAAGGGCGGCAACGTCTCGCTGTCCAAGGCCGCGCCGAACCTGACCGCGGTCATCGTCGGTCTGGGCTGGGACGCTCGCACCACCACCGGCGTCGACTTCGACCTCGACGCGAGCGCGATCCTGGCCAACGACCAGGGCAAGGTCACCGGCGACTCGAACTTCGTCTTCTTCAACAACCTGAAGAGCCCCGACGGCTCGGTCGAGCACACCGGTGACAACACCACCGGTGAGGGCGAGGGCGACGACGAGGCGATCAAGGTCAACCTCGCCGGCGTGCCTGCCGACGTGGCCAAGATCGTCTTCCCGGTCTCGATCTACGAGGCCGAGAGCCGCCAGCAGAGCTTCGGCCAGGTCCGCAACGCGTACATCCGCGTCGTCAACCAGGCCGACAACACCGAGCTCGCCCGCTACGACCTGTCGGAGGACGCCTCGACGGAGACCGCCATGGTCTTCGGCGAGCTCTACCGCAACGGTGCGGAGTGGAAGTTCCGCGCCATCGGCCAGGGCTACGCCTCGGGCCTGCGCGGCATCGCGCAGGACTTCGGCGTCAACGTCTGATCCTGCTCCACCCGAGCAGACGTTCCATCCGTCCGGCGCCGTGCACTCGTGTGTACGGCGCCGGACCGGCTTTACGGCCACGTCGGCCACATCGCCGCACGGCCGGACCGCTGTACCGCCACACCGCCGTACCGCCGTACCGTCACATCGCCACCGTCGTCCGGGGAGGACCACAACATGGGCGTCACACTCGCCAAGGGGGGCAATGTCTCCCTCTCCAAAGCCGCACCGAACCTCACCCGGGTTCTGATCGGCCTGGGATGGGACGCGCGCTCGACCACGGGCGCCGACTTCGACCTCGACGCCAGCGCACTGCTGTGCAGCAACGGCCGGGTGCTCGGGGACGAGTACTTCGTCTTCTACAACAACCTGACGAGCCCCGACGGCTCCGTCGAACACACGGGTGACAACCTCACCGGCGAGGGTGACGGCGACGACGAGTCGCTCATCGTCGATCTCACCAGGGTCCCGGCCGGGGTGGACAAGATCGTCTTTCCCGTTTCGATCCACGAGGCCGAAGCCCGCCGGCAGAGCTTCGGCCAGGTCAGCAATGCCTTCATTCGTGTGGTGAACGAGGCGGACGGCCAGGAGCTGGCCCGCTACGACCTCTCCGAGGACGCATCCAGCGAGACCGCGATGATCTTCGGCGAGGTCTACCGGTACGGGGGCGAATGGAAGTTCCGTGCCGTGGGGCAGGGGTACGCGTCGGGGCTCCGCGGCATCGCTCTAGACTTCGGGGTCAACGTTTCGTAAAGCCGTACAACACGATGGGATGCCAGTGGTTCTGAAAACCTTCGGCTGGTCGTTCGCAGTCACTGCGCTCGGACTGGTCGCAGCGGTGCTCTACGGGGGGTGGGAGGCCTTCGGGATCGTTGCGATCCTGTCCATCCTGGAGATCTCGCTGTCCTTCGACAATGCGGTGGTCAACGCCGGAATCCTGAAGAAGATGAATGCCTTCTGGCAGAAGATCTTCCTCACCATCGGTGTTCTCATCGCCGTGTTCGGCATGCGCCTGGTCTTCCCGATCGTGATCGTCGCGATCAGCGCCAAGATCGGGCCGATCGAGGCCGTCGAACTCGCGGTGCGCGACCAGGACATGTACAAGCAGCTCGTGACGGACGCCCACCCGTCCATTGCCGCCTTCGGTGGCATGTTCCTTCTGATGATCTTCCTCGACTTCATTTTCGAGGACCGCGACATCAAGTGGCTCGCCTGGCTGGAACGCCCGCTCGCCAAGCTCGGCAAGATCGACATGCTGTCGGCGTGCATCGCGCTGATCGTCCTGCTCGTCACCTCGATGACCTTCGCCGTCAACGCCCACCAGCACGGCGGCATGCACGTGGACAAGGCGCAGACGGTCCTGATCTCCGGCGTTCTCGGTCTGATCACCTACATGATCGTCGGTGGCCTCTCCGGCTACTTCGAGAACAAGCTGGAGGAGGAAGAGGAGCACGAGCACGAGATCGAGGAAGCGGCGAAGAAGAGCGGCAAGCCCGTTTCGGCCGTCGCCATGGCCGGCAAGGCCGCGTTCTTCATGTTCCTCTACCTCGAAGTCCTCGACGCCTCCTTCTCCTTCGACGGGGTCATCGGCGCCTTCGCCATCACCAGTGACATCGTGATCATGGCCATCGGCCTCGGTATCGGTGCCATGTACGTCCGGTCGCTGACGGTCTACCTGGTCCGCCAGGGCACCCTCGACGACTACGTCTACCTGGAGCACGGCGCGCACTACGCCATCGGCGCGCTCGCCGTCATCCTGCTCGTCACCATCCAGTACGAGATCAACGAGGTCATCACCGGCCTCGTCGGCGTCGTGCTGATCGGGTGGTCCTTCTGGTCCTCGGTGCGCCGCAACAAGCGCCTGGAACTGGAGGGTTCCACCGCCGAGGCATGATCGCGGCGGTAATGCGGAACGCTCAAGTGCGGGGAGGGGGGGGGAGGGGAAAGAGAAACCCGGAGAGACCACCCCCCCCTCTCGCGAACAATG
>NZ_JBHWMB010000020.1:24808-84951 GCF_042730015.1 Streptomyces sp. NPDC059957
GGTCCACGGACCTTCCGGACCGCCCCGTCCGCATGTCGGGACACCGGCGTCCCGACATCGTCGCCGGGGGATCAAGGGCGCAGGGCGCCAAGGGATCAGGGGGTTGTGGGGATGGGATTCTTCGACGGCATCAGGGGCAGCCGCGGCACGCAGTTCCAGTCGGGCAGTGCCTCGTCGAACGCGATCGAGCTGACCAAACGCCATCCGACGGTGTCGCTCACCAAACAGGGGGCGGTGCACGGCAATCTGCGCGTGAACCTCTCCTGGCGGATGCGGACCTCGGACATCGGCGGCCGCAGCGCCGGCCAGAGCGGGCAGCTCTTCCGGCACCCGTTCAAACTGTTCAAGCCCGACATGGTGCAGGCGCACACCCAGGGCATGGTCAATGTCGACCTCGACATCGGCTGTCTCTACGAACTGACCGACGGCACCCGGGGAGTGGTCCAGCCCCTGGGGAACCTGCACGGGGACATCAACAGCCCGCCATACGTGAAGCTCAGCGGGGACGACCGGTTCGGGGCGCCCTCCGGCGAGACGATCTTCGTCAATCTCGACCACGCCGAGGAGATCAAGCGGCTGCTGGTCTTCGTCTACATCTACGACCAGACCCCGGCCTTCGACCGGACGCACGCCCTGGTCACCCTCTACCCGATCACCGGGCCGCGCATCGAGATCCCGCTGGAGGAGCGCCACCCGCACGCCCGCTCCTGCGCGGTCGTCTCCCTGGAGAACGTCAAGGGGGAGCTGATCGTGCGGCGCGAGGTCACCTTCGTGTACGGGTTCCAGGCCGAGCTGGACCGGCTGTACGGGTGGGGCCTCCAGTGGGGCCGGGGCTACAAGACGAAGACCTGACGGGGCCGACGGGGCCGGCGGGGCCGACCGAGCCGACCGGGCCGGTCAGCCCGGTAGGGCCCACAGGTCAGGTCAGGCCGGCCCGGCCGCCGCTCACCGGCGGATGAACTGCGGGCCCTGCACCGGCAGCCGGAAGGCCGCGTCCGGTGCCGGGGCCGGCACCGGGGCCTGCGACACCGGCTGCGGGTAGCCGTAGGCGGGCTGGGAGGCCGGCGGGGCCTGGGTGGGCGGCGCCGGGGTCGCGGGGGAGGCCGAGGGAGCCTGTCCCTGCGCCTGCGCCTGCCCCTGGGCCTCGGCGGCGTTCTCGTCCACGGAGATCCCGTGGTCGGTGGCCAGGCCGACGAGCCCGTTGGAGTAGCCCTCGCCGAGCGCGCGGAACTTCCACGCGTCGCCGCGCCGGTACAGCTCGCCGCAGATCAGCGCCGTCTCGGCGCCCGTCTCGGGCCGTACGTCGAAGTAGGCCAGCGGTTCGGAGCCGCCGGTCGCGGTGGCGTCGTAGAGCAGGATCCGCAGGTCGTGGACCCGCTCGAAGGGGACGTCCTCGGCGGAGGCGACGACGAGGATCCGGTCCACGGCCGGGGTGACGGCCCTCAGGTCCGCCTGGACGGCGTCGGTGATCCCGTCGCCGAGCTGCTTCTTCCCGAGCCGCCACACGGCCCCCGAGGGGTGCCGGGGCTGGTTGTAGAAGACGAAGTCCTCGTCCGAGCGCACGCGCCCGTCCGCCCCCACGAGCAGTGCGGAGGCGTCCACGTCGGGCACGTCGGGCCCCCCGGTCCAGCGCAGCACCGCGCGGACCGCCAAGGCGGCCACGGGGATGTTGGAGCCCTTCTGCATCGCGTGCGTCATGCCGGTCATCCTGCCCTCCCGGGCGGGACCGGGACAATGCGGCCCCCCGTAGACCTTGTCCGGATCGCGAGACCTGGGCATGGTGCAAGAGGGTTACCTGGATTTCATGTGCTTGAGGAACTCTTGACTCACGTTCGTACGTACTATTACCGGCCATGCCAGATCGGCCGCCGAGCCTGTACGGGGGAAGCACATGCGTCACTTCGGGCACGTATCACCCACTGTCCGCAAGGACCTCTTCCACCAGGAGCCGGCCGAGTTCACCGCCGCCTCCCCCTCCGCTACGCTCGCGGCCGCGCTGGGGGCCACGCTCTACAGCCCGGCCACCCGGCCCCAGCTCGCCCGTGACATCCGCAAGCAGGCCGGCCTCGGGGTCGTCTCGATGGTCCTCTGCCTGGAGGATTCCATCAGCGACGCGGACGTCGCGGGTGGCGAGGAGAACCTCGTCCGGCAGTTCGCCGCCCTCCACGAGGACCCGGCGGAGCTCCCGCTGCTCTTCATCCGCGTCCGGGAGCCCGAGCAGATTCCCGACCTCGTGCACCGGCTCGGCGGCTCGGTGGAGCGGCTGGCCGGATTCGTACTTCCCAAGTTCAGCGAGAGCCGGGGCGTCGCCTTCCTGGACGCCGTGGCCCAGGCGGAAGCCGCGAGCGGACGCTCCCGGCTGTACGCGATGCCCGTCCTGGAGACCCCCGAGCTGCTCCACCTGGAGACCCGGGTCGAGGCCCTCGCCGGGATCTCCCGCACGGTCAACAAGTACCGCGAGCGGGTCCTGGCGCTGCGCCTGGGCGTGACCGACTTCTGCTCCGCGTACGGGCTGCGGCGCACCCCCGACATGACCGCCTACGACGTGCAGATCGTCGCCGGGGTGATCGCCGACGTGGTCAACGTGCTCAGCCGCGCCGACGGCACCGGCTTCACCGTCACCGGACCCGTCTGGGAGTACTTCCGCAGCCAGCAGCGCCTCTTCAAGCCGCAGCTGCGCCGCAGCCCCTTCCTGGAGGAGGGCGTCGAGGAGCTGCGCACCGCGCTGATCGAGCACGACCTGGACGGGCTGCTGCGCGAGATCGAGCTCGACCGGGCCAACGGGCTGCTGGGCAAGACCTGCATCCACCCCGCCCACGTCACCCCGGTCCACGCGCTCTCGGTGGTGTCGCACGAGGAGTTCAGCGATGCTCAAGACATCCTGCGCCCCGAGAGCGGAGGCGGCGGAGTGATGCGTTCCGCCTACACGAACAAGATGAACGAAGTGAAGCCCCACCGGGCCTGGGCCGAGCGCACCATGCTGCGCGCCGAGGTCTTCGGTGTGGCGAAGGAGGAGGTCGGCTTCGTCGATCTCCTCACGGCCGGGCTCCAGGTGTGAGCGGGCCGTTGACTGCGAAGAAGGGCAAGAAGATCGAAGCGGTGTGGTCGGGAACGTGGGTCGCGGACCGGCTGGGCGTGAGCCTGGAAGAGGGTGCGGGCGACGGCCCGCGGCTGGACGAACTCCTCGGGCTGGCGCTGCGGCGCAACCCCAAGCGGGCCCACCTGCTGGTCTCGCGGGTGCTGGGCAAGCACGTCCCGCAGTCCCCGGCGGCCGTGTACGCCGCCGGGTACGGGCTCGGCGAGCGGGTCCGGGAGCTGCTGGGCGAGGCGGAGGCGGCCTCGGCCGTGGTCCTGGGGTACGCGGAGACCGCGACCGGGCTGGGCCACTGCGTGGCCGACGGCCTGGGCAGCGCCCCGTACCTGCACTCCACCCGCCGCCCCGTGCCTGGCGTGGAGGCCGCCGGCGGCTTCGAGGAGGCCCACTCGCACGCCACCTCGCACCTGCTGCTGCCCGAGGACCCGAAGCTGCTGGCGGGCTCGGGCCCGCTGGTCCTCGTCGACGACGAGTTCTCCACCGGCAACACCGTCCTGAACACCATCGCCGACCTCCACGCCCGCCACCCGCGCGGCCACTACGTGGTCGTCGCCCTGGTCGACATGCGCTCCCCGGCCGACCGCGACCGCCTGACGGCCTTCGCCGCCGAGCTGGGCGCCCGTGTGGACCTCATATCCCTGGCCTCGGGCACGGTCTCCCTCCCGGAGGGGGTCCTGGAGAAGGGCCAGGCCCTGGTGGAGCGCTACGAGGCCGAGGCCGCCTCAGCGGCTGCGGCCACTTTGGGCGAGGAGCAGGCCGAGACGCTCGCTGATGCGCAGCCCGGGGATGGGCAAATCCAGCCCCTGCGGCGTTTGAGCAGCGGGGTCCGGGGCGGCGCCCCGGCAGACGGCCCGCACCCGACCACCCGCGTGGAACTGGGCTGGCCGGCCGGCATACCCGACGGCGGACGCCACGGCTTCACCCCCGCGCACCGCGCGGCCCTGGACGCGGCGCTGCCCGCCATGGCAACCCGGCTCAAGTCCGCGCTCGGCGCGGACCCCGCCAGGGTCCTCGTACTCGGCAACGAGGAGCTGATGTACGCCCCGCTGCGCCTCGCGCAGGCCCTGGAGGCGTCCGGCGCCGCGGCCGAGGTCCGCTTCTCCACCACCACCCGCTCGCCGGTGCTCGCCGTGGACGACCCCGGCTACGCGATCCGCACCCGCCTCGTCTTCCCCGCCCACGACGACCCTGCCGACGGCCCCGGAGACCGGTACGCGTACAACGTGGCGGGCGCCGGCTTCGACGCCGTGGTCGCCGTCGTGGACTCGGCCGGGGACACCGCGGAGCTCCGTACCGGTCTGCTCGCGGCCCTCGAGCCGCACACCGGCCGGGTCGTGCTGGCGGTCATACCTTCGTACGTACCCGACCGGCAGGAGCCGATCATGACCGAGCCCCTGCGCGGGCCCGCCTTCTCCTCGTACGCCGCCGAGGACGTCGGCTGGCTGCTCCAGGACCTCTCCGACGTGGAGCTGGAAGCCCCGACCGAGGAGCGCGAGGAGGCCATCCAGGCGGGCGGCGCGCACTACGCGGAATCGCTTCCGGTGGAGTTCCAGCCGTCCCCGGAGTACCAGCAGCTCTACCAGAGCGCGCTGATCGCCTCCGCCGCCCGGATGGCCCGCGCCGTCGGCACCGTCACCGAGACGGTCCTCGCCGAACGCTCCCCGTCCCCGGTCCTGGTCTCCCTGGCCCGCGCCGGCACCCCCGTCGGCGTGCTCATGCGCCGCTGGGCGCAGGCCCGGCACGGCCTGGACCTGCCGCACTACGCCGTCTCCATCGTCCGCGGCCGCGGCATCGACGCCAACGCGCTGCGCTGGCTGGCCGCCCACCACGATCCGGCCGACGTCGTCTTCGTCGACGGCTGGACCGGCAAGGGTGCGATCACGCGCGAACTGCGCGAGGCGCTGGGCGAGTTCGAGGGCTTCAACCCGGAGATCGTGGTCCTCGCCGACCCCGGCTCGTGCGTGGAGACGTACGGCACGCGCGAGGACTTCCTGATCCCCTCCGCCTGTCTCAATTCCACTGTTTCCGGACTGGTCTCGCGTACGGTTCTCAGGTCCGACCTGGTCGGGCCCGCCGATTTCCACGGCGCGAAGTTCTACCGCGAGCTCGCCGGAGCCGATGTCTCCGTCGCGTTCGTCGACACCGTCTCCGCGCACTTCGAGGAGGTGGCCGAGGCCGTGGACGCCGAGGTCAAGGAGCTCCTCGCCGCAGACCGCACGCCGACCTGGGTGGGCTGGCGGGCGGTGGAGCGGATCAGCGAGGAGTACGGCATCCACGACGTGAACCTGGTGAAGCCCGGCGTCGGCGAGACCACGCGGGTGCTGCTGCGCCGGGTGCCGTGGAAGATCCTCGCGCAGCGCGGCGCCGGGGCCGACCTGGACCACGTACGACTCCTCGCGGAGCAGCGGGGGGTGCCGGTGGAAGAGGTCGACGGCCTGCCGTACAGCTGCGTAGGACTCATCCATCCCCGATTCACGCGCGGCGCCACGGGCGCCGACGGAAAGGCTGTGGCCACCAAGTGACCGTTCTCGTAGCCAGTGACCTCGACCGTACGCTCATCTACTCGGCGGCCGCCCTCGGCCTGACCATGCCCGACCCGGTGGCCCCTCGGCTGCTGTGCGTGGAGGTGCACGAGAGCAAGCCGCTGTCGTACATGACGGAGACGGCGGCGGGGCTGCTGGCGGAGCTGTCCGCCGACCCGGACGCGGTGTTCGTGCCGACCACCACCCGGACCCGCAAGCAGTACCAGCGCATCCGCTTCCCCGGACGGCCGGCGAAGTACGCGATCTGCGCCAACGGCGGCCAGCTCCTGGTGGACGGGGTCCCGGACCGGGACTGGCGCCGCCAGGTCGCGGCGCGGCTCGCCGCGGAGTCCGTCCCGCTGGAGGAGATGCACGCGCACCTGATGTCCGTCACCGACCCGGCGTGGCTGCGCAAGGCGCGGGTGGCGGAGGACCTGTTCGCCTACCTGGTCGTGGAGCGGGCGCTGGTCCCCGCGGAGTGGATCAAGACGCTGACGGAATGGTCCGAGGCGCGAGGCTGGACGGTCTCCCTCCAGGGCCGCAAGATCTACGCCGTCCCGCGGCCCCTGACCAAGAGCGCGGCCATGCACGAGGTGGCACGGCGCACGGAGGCCACGAGCACGCTGGCCGCCGGCGACTCGCTGCTCGACGCAGACCTGCTGCTCGCGGCGGACACGGCCTGGAGGCCGGGCCACGGGGAGCTGGCCGACGCCGGCTGGACGGCGCCGCACGTGACGTCGCTGGCGCAGGCGGGCGTGCTGGCCGGCGAGGAGATCGTGCGCGCGTTCACCCGCGAGGTGGCGCGACTGGGCACACCGGCCGCCTGATCTTGGGCACACTGGGCCCATGACCAAGGGCAACAGCACGAAGATCACGGACGAGCTCTACCAGTACATGCTCGCGCACAACCCCCCGCTGGACGAGGTCCAGCGGGGGCTGGTGGCGACGACGTACGAGGTGTTCCCGGACTCGGCCGGCATGCAGTCGGCGGAGGAACAGGGGCCGCTGCTGGCCTTCCTGGTCCGGCTGACCGGCGCGCGGCACATCGTGGAGATCGGCACCTTCACCGGCTTCTCCTCCCTGTCGATGGCCCAGGCCATGCCGGCGGACGGACGCCTCATCGCGTGCGACGTCTCGGAGGAGTGGACGGCGTACGCCCGCGAGGCCTGGGCCAAGGCCGGCGTCGCGGACCGCATCGACCTGCGGATCGCGCCCGCACTGGAGACGCTGCGCGCGATGCCGGCGGAGCCGCACATCGACATGGCGTACATGGACGCGGACAAGCAGAGCCAGGTCGCCTACTGGGAGGAGCTCGTACCGCGGCTGCGCCCGGGCGGTCTCCTCGTCACGGACAACACGCTCTACCACGGCCAGGTCCTGGACCCGGCGGCGACGGGTGGAGCTGCGGGGGTCCAGGCCTACAACGACCACGTCGCGGCGGACCCCCGCATGGAGTCGGTGCTGCTCGCCATCTCCGACGGCATCACCCTCTCCCGCAAGCGCCAGGCCACCTCGGCCTAGGTCGTCTCTTTCGGATCTTGCCGGGCCCGCGACGCCTGGCACCGCGCCTGGCCGCACTGCCGAGGCGACCACGTACGTCCAGTACGCGAGCGCCCCGACAGCACGCCCAGGCACGGCACCAGACGCCGCGGGCTCGGCCGACAAGATCCGAAAGAGACGACCTAGCCGCAGCCGCCCCCACCACAGCAGCCTCCGCCACCCATGGGCGCGGCGGGGGCTGCACTGGTGCCGCCGACGGCGACGGCGGAAAGCAGCCTGACGGTATCGGCGTGCCCGGAGGGGCAGTCGGCAGGGGCGGAGGACTCGGCCATGGGCCGGCTGACCTCGAAGGTGTCTTCGCAGGTCCGGCAGCGGAATTCGTAACGGGGCATGCGGACAGGCTACGCAGTGGGCACGCCTCACCGGAATCCCCCGCGTACGGGGTGCGCCGCCGCGGCCACATCCACCCCCGCCGGCGTTTGAGGCGCGGGGTCCGGCCTCCGCCGACGGCTCCGCCCAGGCCCGGGAGAAGGGCGCCTTCCGCCGGGACATGGACTTCCTGCTCCGCCGGCGCCGCATCTGGGGCGTCTTCCTCGGCCAGTTCGCCGTCGCCTCGACGCTGTACCTCTTCCTGACCTGGTTCCCGACCTCCGTCTCACCGTCTCACCGTCTCACCGCCTCACCGACCGCCTCACCGCGCCTACGCCGGCCGGCCGACGGGCCTCGCCCTCGGACCCGTACGCGCCCGCTGCTCCCGAGCCGCCTGCTCGGGGTGGCGGGCACGCCAGTACGGATTGTCGTGCGGCAGGGCGCTGCCCACCCGCCCGTACATCCCGAACCACATCAGCATCACGCCCACCACGAAGCTGAACAGCACGTTGGGCATGCGGAAGGCCAGGACGTTCAGCTCCGTGTCGAGCAGCGCGAGGTTCACGAACCCGCTCGCGATGAACAGCACGCCCAGCACGATGTTGAGCGTCGAGGCGAAACTGCCGCCAATGACCATCCCCGTGAACAGCAGCAGCCCGATGCAGATCGACAGCACGCTCAGCGCGCCGTTGGTGTTCAGCGCGAGCACGGTGTCCCCGCCGGTGTCGAAGAACCCGATCCGGTCGATGAGCCCCAGGATCCCGAAGGCCACCAGCAGCAGTCCGGTCAGGCCGGCACCGACCCGGTAGACCTTGCTGAGCCGGTGATCGCTGGGCAGATGCTCGTCGAGGCGCGCGTTGACGGGACGCATCATGCGGCGCAGGATCCCGGGGGAGTTCCCGGGCGGTGCGGCCGTCGCGTACGGCTCGTGGGCCACGTAGGGCGCGTAATGCTCATGGGGCTCGTGGCACCCGTAGAGCGCGTGGGGCGCGTACGACTCCTGCGACTCCTGCGGTGCGGGTGAAGCGTGGGCGGCCATGGCGCCCTCCTCTGCTCCGTTCCTGGCCCCTCCAGCATCCGCCGATGCCCCCGGGCGGACAAGTCTGGACCGGAGTCGCTCGGACGCGGCTGCTCAGACATGGCTGCTCGGACGCGGCTGCTCAGGGGTGGCCGCGCTCGGTCCGGATGTCCGTCACCACCCGCTGCACGGAGGACCGTACGGCCTCCATCTCCTGGAGGAAGGCCCAGTAGTCCGGGTGGCGGTCCTCCAGCGCGGCCAGCGCCCGGGTCACCCGGGCCACCGCATCGTCCAGCGGGCGGGCGTGCCGGTCCTCGGGGACCGTACGGCCCTCCATCGCCAGGCGCTGCGCGTCCCGGATCGCGAACCGGGTGCGCTGCACCTCCGCCTGCGGATCCCGCGCCACCGCCTCCAGCCGGGTCAGCCGGTCCTGCGCCGCCGACACCGCCTCGTCGGTGGCGTCCAGCGAAGCCCGTACCGCCTCGACCAGGGCCGCTACGACGGCCCACTGCTGCAGGTCGCGCGCCCGGCCGGCCTCCGCGAGCCGGTCCTCCGCCTGCGCCACGTCCCGTACCGCCTGCTCCGGCACCTGCTGGAGGTCCTGCCAGCAGGCCGCGCTGAAACGCCGGCGCAGCTCGCTGAGCACCGGATCCACCCGGTCTGCCCGGTTGCGCAGCGCCTGCGCCCGGGTCCGCAGGCTCACCAGCCGCCGGTCGATCTCCGCGGCCCGCTCCGGGAGCCGCGCCGCCTCGGCCCGTATCGCCTCGGCGTCGCGCAGGATCCGGTCGGCCCGCTGCACGGTCTCCTGCACCCCGTGCAGGCCGGCGCCCTGGTTCAGCTTGGTCAGCTCCGGCGCGAGCGCCGCCAGCCGGGCGGCCAGGTCGTCGGCCCGGATCCCCTTGCCGCGCACCTCGTCCAGCGCCGTGCTCGCCGCCAGCAGCGCGGCCCTGGCCCGCTCCCGGGCCGGCGCCACCCGCGCCAGCTGCGTCTCGGCCCGGTCCAGCAACGGCTGCAGCCCGAGCGCGAACCGGTCGAGCTCGGCCTTGACCCGTACCAGCTCGTCCTTGGCCCGCGTGAGCTCCTCCCGGGCCCGCGTCGCGGCGGACGCCTCCAACTCCACCCGATCGAGATCGTGCGCGTCGACGGCGTCGATGTAGACATGGCTCACCTGGTCGATGCGCTGCCCGAGCGCGACGAACCCCTCGCCCACCCGACGCGCCTCCGGAGAGCCGTCCGCGGCCGCGATCGTCTCGATCGAGATCCGCAGATCCCGCTGCGCGGTGTCCAGCTCGTAGAACGCCGCCGCGGCAGCGTCCTTCGCCGCCTGCGCATCCGCCCGCCGACCCTCGTCTCGCCCGCCGCCGAACCACCGCCGGGGTGCCGTCGTCACAGTCGCCTCTCCCGTACCCGGTCCGTCCGCAATTCCCCTGCCCCGGTCCATTCTCCCCCACGGGAACGGGTTTGCGTGGGGGGTGTGCCCTGCATGTAGGCTGTCCACTCATCCACGGGTGCGTAGCTCAGGGGTAGAGCGCTGCTCTTACAAAGCAGATGTCGGCGGTTCGAAACCGTCCGCGCCCACCAGTGGAAAGCCCCCAACCGATCATGGTTGGGGGCTTTTGCGTGCCCTGTCGGCGCCCCATGGACGCCGCATGGCATCGGTCGGGCAGCGAGGGCGGACATGGGTGCCGCTGAGCTCCTGGTGCGTTCCTGTGCGCCCTTCCTGCTCCTTGCTGTTTCCGGCACCGTGCAAGGGGCGCTCACGTCGGGTGGGCGAGGAGGGGGCGAGGTGACGCAACCCAAGTGCGGAGCGGTGACGAAGCGCGGGGGACGGTGCCGGAACAAGGCGATCGTCGGGAGCGGTCAGTGCGCCAGGCATCAGGGGCGCTGGACGCAAGGAGGGGCCGCGCAGGGGGAGATCAAGGAAGCTCAAGCCAAGTTGCGGGAGTTGCGGAAGAAGAAGTGGGCCTGGTGGTGAGCGGCCTCTGACGTCCGTGGCTGACTGCTTGAGCAGTGGATCCCGGAGGTTCGGAGCCGTTCGGGTCCGCCGGGGAGAAGACCCCCTCGCCGTTCACGGCGAGGGGGTCTTCTGCGTGGGTGGGGGGAGGGGGATGTGAGGCGGTGACGGGGCGTTCGTGGGGCGGGATAGTGGGGGTATGTGCCGATCGATTAAGACGTTGCGTCCGCCCGCCATTCCGGAGAAGGCGACCGAGGAGGAGATCCGGGCCGCCGCCTTGCAGTACGTGCGCAAGGTGTCCGGTTTCAGGGTGCCGGCCGCGCACAACCAGGAGGTCTTCGAGGCCGCCGTCGACGCGGTCGCGGAGGCTACGCGGGAGCTGCTGGACGGGATACACGTGAGGGGAGCGGGGGCGGCCGTGGCCGGGTGAGGGCCGGGTGGATGGGCGGTCGGGCGGGTGGTCAAGCCGCTGCCGGGACGGCGTCTTCCTCCAGGGGGACCACCGCGACCGGGCAGCCGGTGTGGAGCAGTACCGCGTTGGTGACGGAGCCCAGGCGCGGGGAGAGCGGGCGCTTGCGGTGGCGGCCGATGACGATCAGGTCCGCGGCCTGGGAGGCGGCGACCAGGTGGCCGGCCGCGTCGCCCGGCGCCGACAGCTGCTCGCTCTCCACCTTCGGGAACCGCTCGGCGTACGGGCGCAGGTGCGCGGCGGTCAGGGCCGTGACCTCGTGGGCGTTGGCCGTCTCCTCGTGCGGGGCCGCGGCGATGGCGCCGGCGGTGGTGAACGGCATGCCGGGCCAGGCGTGTGCGGCGACGACCTGGAGCCGGGCCCCGCGCCGGGCCGCCTCGCGGAAGGCGAAGTAGGTGGTGCTCGGGTCGGGGGCCGCGCTGTTGAGGCCGAGTACGACCTGCCCGTACGGGTCGTGCGCGGGCGGCTCGGCGCGCGGGACGACCACCACGGGGCAGGCGGCCTGGCGGGCGCAGGCTATGCCGTTCGAGCCGAGGAGGAGGCTGGCGAAGCCGCCGCGGCCGCGCGAGCCGAGGACCATCAGGTGGGCGTCCTCGCCCAGGCCCGGCAGCACGTCGTCCGGAGCGCCGGGGTGCGAGGCGTACTCGATCGGGGGGATTCCGGCGCGGCCTTCGAGGGCCTCTCGGACCCGGATCAGTACGGGGTCGTCGTCGAGGCCCGGTTCGTCGAAGCCTCCGGACAGGGCCGCGCCGATGCTGTTCATGTAGAGGCGGGCGTGGACGATGCGCAGCGGGGCTCCGGCCATCAGGGCCTGGGAGATGGCCCATTCCAGTGCCCGGTTTCCGTTCGCGGAACCGTCTACGGCGGCGATGACGGGGCGCGGGCTCTGGTCCATGGCGGGCTCCTCGGGGGGCAGCGGTGCGTGGACTCAGCCTTGCGGGAGGGGGCCCCGGGCGGGAGTGGGGAAAGTCCCGAACGGGGCGGGACCATCGGCCACTCCCGTGTGGAGGGGGGAGGGGGCGAGGTGGGTGGGTGGGCTTGGTCGGGGCGGCTCAGGAGGCGTGGCCCGTGCGGCGGCGCAGGATCCAGGCGCCTGCGCCCAGTGCACCGGCTACGAGGGCGCCGCCGATGGCGATCTGGCCGGGGCTCATGGAGTCGACGCTGCCGCCGAGTCCACCGCGGGCGGCGCCCGGGGTGATGTTCAGCGCCACGGTGACGCGCTCGCCGCCGGGGCCGCCGCACTCGAAGGTGACGGGGTGTGAGCCCGCGCTGATGTTCCGGGAGGTGGTGGCGGCGCCGAAGAGGTTGGTGGCCTCGGCGTTGCCGGGGGTCAGCCAGACGTCGCCGAAGGCGCGGGAGGTGGCCTTGCCGGTGCGGGTGCCGCAGCCGGTGACGTTCAGGCTGACCCGGCCCCCGGGGGCGACGTTGGTCGGGGAGACGCTGCCGGAGGGCTGGGCCTGGGCGAGGGTCGGTGGAGCGGCCGCGGCGAAGGCGACGGTCGCGGCGGCGACGGCCAGCAGGCGGGGGAGGGAGCGGTACCGGCGGGGGCTGTGGGGGGTGGCGGGCATGGAGAGGACTCCTCGGGCTCCGGGAACGGCGCGGCGCGGATTCGAGTACGCGCCGTCCTCTGGACGCTAGGAGCCCGGCGCGGCCGCGGCGATCGCTGCCGGGTGAACGGGTGAGCCACTGCTCCGCTCGGGGGAGGCGGGGGCGCCCTCGGCGCCGTGGGCCGGGGAGCGGGGAGCGGGGGCCGGGGACGTGCCCGGGTGGGCCCGAACCCTGTCCCTTCGCGGGCGCGGCCAGGAGGCCCGGCCTGGTGGGCTTCCCGAGCCCGGGGGCTTTTGGCCGGGAG
This sequence comes from Streptomyces sp. NPDC059957, assembly GCF_042730015.1. Taxonomy (NCBI): domain Bacteria; kingdom Bacillati; phylum Actinomycetota; class Actinomycetes; order Kitasatosporales; family Streptomycetaceae; genus Streptomyces; species Streptomyces sp. NPDC059957. The sequence goes on from NZ_JBHWMB010000020.1 coordinate 37,587, forward strand.
AGGGGGGAGAGGAGGGGAGGGGGCGGGTTCGAGAGGGGGCCTGGCGCCGGTCGGATGCTCGGTGAAGGTCTCCGTGGGCCGGGATCGGAGGTTGGACCCCTGAGGGCCTGGCACAGGTGGCCGAAGCCGGACAGGGGCCGGGGGAGGCAGCTCGGGCTGGCCTGCCGGAGTTGTGGGTGACTCGAAGCGTGCTGGTGCTGCACCCTGCGGCCCCTGCGGCCCCGGCGGTGCAGGGGCGGCCGGTGGAGGTTACGTGGTCGGGGTGGGGGTGGGGCGGCGGACCACGAAGGCGGCCAGGGAGCCGGCGGCGAAGAGGGCGATCAGGGAGATCGCGGTGCCGAGCCAGGTGGTGCCCAGCCACTGGGTGCCGAAGTAGCCGAGGGCGATGCTGTAGCCGGCCCAGGCGATGGCGGCCAGAACCGACCAGGGCAGGAACTCCCTGACCTTGCGTTGGGTCTTGCCCGCGCCGAGGGAGACCACCGAGCGGCCGGCCGGGGCGAAGCGGGCGACCACGACCAGGGCGCCGCCGCCGCGTGCGAGGGCGGTGCCGAGGCGCTCGTGGGCCCGGGTGAGCCGGCGGGAACGGGCGATGGCCCGGTCGAGACGGGCCCCGCCCCGCCGGGCCAGCCGGTACGCGGCCATGTCGCCCAGTACCGAGGCGGTGACGGCCGTCACCAGCAGCGCCAGGATGTCCGGTACCCGGGACTGCACGGGCACGGGTCCCGCGGCCCCGGCTGCCGCCGCTGCGGCTGCCGCAGCCGTGACCACCAGTACCCCGCTCGGCAGCACCGGCAGGAACACGTCGAGCAGGATGGACAGCGCCACGAGGGCGTAGATCCATGGGCTCGAAGTCAGCGAGCCCAGAGTCTCAAGCAAAACGGGACTCCCCAGTCCGGTTGACGTGCCTCGGCGTGAGGCGCCGCGACGTCGCGGGGAGCGGCAGGGGCGGCTGACAGCGGAACAGCGTACGCCGGGTGTCCACGGACCGGACGCCCGGGGCGGTGCTCCGGCCTGACGGGTCGCCCCGCCGCCGCGTCAGCGGGGAGGTGTGAGGTCGCGGTCCAGGACCGTCACCAGGCGGGGGCCCTTGCGTGCCTGGTCCAGGCGCAGCCGCGCGGAGCGCCCCGACAGCGCGAGCGTCATGAGCTGGTTGCCGAACCAGGGGCCGCCCGTGTGCCGCCAGCTCAGCGGGGGCCGGCCCGTCCGGCCGTGCCGGGAGAAGCCCCGGCCCAGCCACCGGCCCAGCCGTGACCAGCCCAGTCGGAAGCCCCATTTCACGGCTGTGTGGATGGAGTTGTGGACTGGGGAACAGGTGAGCTGGAACACCTGTGCCGTGCTCGGTATTCGGGGTTCGGCCACGTACGCGTGGTGGACGTCCCCGGAGAGCACGCACACCGTCGCCGGCGCCCGCGGGCCCGTGCCCACTTCCTCGATCAGGTCGCTGAGCATCGCGAACGAGGCCGGGAACGCCGCCCAGTGCTCGAGGTCGCTCCGCCGGCGCAGGTTCTCCCCGATCCGGGCCCACCTCGGGCCCCGCTCGCCGCGGCACAGCGCGGCATTCCACACCTCCGCGTCGTGTACGAGCGGCGGCATCAGCCAGGGCAGTGACGAGCCGATGAGGAGGTGGTCGTACCCTCCGTGTCCGGCCAGGGCGTTCTCTCGGAGCCACTGCCGCTCCTCCGGGTCGAGCATGGCCCGCCCGTCCTCGGCGAGCACCCGGGCGGCCCGGGTGTCCACCATCAGCAGCCGGGACCGGCCGAAGTCGCGGCGGTAGCTCCAGCGCACCGTGGCCGGGTCGACGTCCGCCGAGGTGGCGAAGGCCCGTAGCGCGTCGGTGCCGTCGGGGGTCGACCGGACCGCTTCGAGCACGGGGTCGGCCGCCAGCTCGGCGGGGGAGAGGTTGCCGAGGTGCTGGTACACCCAGTACGACATCAGGCCGCTGACCACCCGCTCCTGCCACCACGGGGTGGCGCGCATCTCCGCCAGCCATGCGGCGCTGGTGTTCCAGTCGTCGATGACGTCGTGGTCGTCGAACATGTGCAGGCTCGGGACGGTGGACAGGAGCCAGCGGATCTCCGGGTCGAGCCAGGACTCGTAGTAGAGCCGGGTGTACTCCTCGAAGTCCGCGACCTGGGCGCCGGGGGCCTCGCGGAGGTCCCGCCGGGCCGCCAGCCACTGGCGGGTGGAGCGGGAGAGGTGGTCCGCGTACACCTGGTCGCCGAGGAGGAGCAGGACGTCGGGCCGCACCGCCTCCGGGTCGGCGGCCAGATCGGCGGCGAGGGTGTCGAGCGCGTCCGGGCCGTGCGGTCCGCGCCGGTCGGCCGGCGGGGCGGCCTGACGGCAGGAGCCGAAGGTCAGTCGGAGGTCGGGAGCGGTCGTGGAGCCCGGCCTTCCGGCGGGAGGGGTGGTGATGGTGCTCGCGGGGAACCGGCTGTCGGGCAGGGGCCAGACCCTGAGCCCGTCGAGGAGGACCTCGTAGGCCGTGGTGGAGTCCGGAGTGAGGCCGGTGACCGTGATCAGCGCGTAGTGGTGGCCGGCTATCTGGAAGGTGTGGACGCTGCCGCCGGAGCCGTCGGCGCAGCGCACTTCGGCGGTGCACGGGCGGTCCGCCTCGATCCATACCGTGGCGGAGTCGCCCGCGTCCCAGTCGACGTGGCGCAGCAGCGGTCCCAGGCGCAATGCCCCCATGCAACTCCCCCTCCTTCTTCCAGCGTTGCCGTTCGATCACCGTACGACGGGGAGGGGGTGATCCACCTCCCCCTGGCGGGGGAAAGATCCTTGGCCAGGGGTGGGGTGGGGGAGCGGCGGGTGGGGAGTGAGGTGCGGGGGGTGCGTGGGGGGTGCGTGTGGGTGTCAGCAGGCGTTGAGGATGTTGACCAGGGCCGTCTTCTCCGTCGAGTCCATGCTCAGGGCCCAGTACTGCTTGACCCCGACCCACATGCGCGCGTAGGTGCAGCGGTAGGCGGTGCGCGGCGGCAGCCACTTGCCGGGGTCGAGGTCGCCCTTCGCCTGGTTCACGTTGTCGGTGACCGCGATGAGCTGGGGGCGGGTGAGGTCGTTGGCGAACTGCTGGCGCTTGGCGGTGGTCCAGGAGTTGGCGCCGGAACGCCAGGCCTCGGCGAGGGGGACCATGTGGTCGATGTCTACATCGGAGGCGGCCGTCCAGGTGGCGCCGTCGTACTCGGAGTACCAACTGCCGCTGACGGCGGCGCAGGCGGAGTCCTGGACCACACCCGAACCGTCGCGCTTGAGGACGGTCTCGCGGGTGTTGCAGGTGCCGGAGACGGTGCTCCAGTGGGGGAAGAGGTCGCGGCTGTAACCGGTGGTGGAGCCTTCGGTCTTCGGGGTGACGGTCGCGAGGTAGGAGCGGGCGGCCGCGGCGCTGATGGGGGTGGGAGGGGAGGCGGCGGCGGTGGGGGCGGTGAGGAGGGTGGTCAGGGAGGCCACCGCGAGTATGGAGGCGAGCGTGCCGAATCGACGCGCGTAGACGGAGGGCGTGGAGGGGTGCCTGGAGGACATGAGGGGCTCCTGAGTGGGGGTGAGGCAGGGGGGATCGGGTGAGTGGGTCGATGGGTGCGCTGCGGGGGCCTGGCCATGCTGGCCGCGCCGGGTTTCTGGGGGATGGGCGCGAGGTGACAGTTTGAAGGCATGGGCATGTCATGGCGAGGTGGGTGACGGGCTTTGGGGTGGGGGGAGTTGGGGTTCGGGGCGGGGTTGGGTGGGGATGGGGTCAATGTCCTATGCCTGGCCCGGCCCTGGCCCTGGCCCTGCCCTGCCCTGCCCTGGTCCTGGCCCTGGTCCGGCCGCGGACATGGCAACGGCGCCGCGCCCGGTCGTTCCGGGGGCGGCGCCGCGATCTGGAATCAGAGTCCGGTGGTGAAGGGGTTGTTGTGGACCGAACCGGAGCTGTAGGTGGTCCGGTCCTTGCGCAGCTGCTCGGTGCGCTCCAGCTCGATCAGGAGTCCCTCTGTCGTCTCCGAGCGACGGCGCCTTTCCCGGCGCATCACCTTGACGACGATGTACAGCCCCGAGATCCCCATCAGAGTGAAGAGGACGATCAGTTCGGTCATGACATTTCCCCCGTGGTCACGCTCTCGGCCCGCGCATTTCGGTGATCCGGTGCGTCATGGCCGACCGTGCCTTCCATTGTCAGACCTCCCTGCGAGGCTGAGTAGATGGAGACCACGTTGCAACTGACCATCGACTGCGCCGATCCGCGGGTGATGGTGACGTTCTGGACCGAAGCGCTGGGTTACGTGCCGGAGCCGGCACCGGGCGGGCATGCGACCTGGCGCGCGTACTGGGAGGCCATGGGGGTGCCCGCGGAGGAGCTGCCCGAAGGGGTGGGGGAGGTGCCGGAGTCGATCGTGGATCCGTCCGGGCGGGGGCCCCGGGTGTGGTTCCAGCAGGTTCCGGAGCCCAAGGCCGGCAAGAACCGGGTGCACCTGGATCTGAAGGTCAGCGGTGGGCGCGGGGTTCCGATGGAGCTGCGGACGCGCCGGGTCGACGAAACGGTGGAGCGGCTCACCGGGGCGGGGGCGACTGTGCTGCGCGTGCTGGACGAGTTGGAGACGCACTACGCGGTGGTGCTGCAGGACCCTGAGGGAAACGAGTTCTGCGTCGCTTGAGCTGGCTCGGGGTGGGGCGGGCTGCGGGGCGGTTTGGCTGGTGAGGCGGGCCCGGTGGGGTGGGTCCGCCCGGTAGGGCAGGGTTTGGTGGTCGGTGTCTGGCCGGATGGGCTCGGCCTCGCCGACCGGGGGCTGGTGTGCGTGAAGCGGGTCGCTCGGGCCGGTGGGTTTCCGGCTGTTGAGGTGCGGCTCGCGTGGTCGGCGAGGTGGCCCGGACCCAAGTGGCTAGACCCATCCCTCGTCGAGGTGGATCGTCCAGGTTTCCCGCACTGCTTTCTTCAGCTCGACCAGGACCGCGACGTCCGAGATGACTGCTGGTGCGTCGGACAGTCGCAACGGGCATTCGGGGACGCCGTTGCGGGTGTAGGTCGGCAACTCGCCGTTGCAGCCGAAGGCGTGGAGCGGCAGGGGATCAGGGTCGAACCATGCGGGGCGGTGGTCCTCCGCCCACCCGGCCGCGGCGTCGACGCGGTTCAGATGCGGCAGTAGGTACTCGGGGGCGGGCCCGCCGCTGAACTGCACGAGGAAGCCCTCGGTGTCGACGGCCCACCAGTCCCACGTGAATCCAGGTCGAGGGTGCCGCAGGGTCGTCACCATGCCGCCACCGTGTCCCCGCAAAAGCGTGGTGAAGATGATCCACAGGGAACGGCCTGGCCCCGGGGCAGGTTCGCTGGGGCGGGACGCCCGTATCGGGTCGCCTGGGGTCGGTCTCTGGGGGCGGTCTCTGGATTTGGTCCCCGGGTCTGGCCGTCAGGGGCGGGGTGTCGGGGCGGCCGGGCGTGCGCCGACCTCGGCGTTTTGGGTCTCGGCGGCCGGGTTCTCCCGTAGGGCGCCGGCGACCGGGCTGGGTCTGTCCGCCGGGGGCGGGTTGCCCGGTCGCGTCGTCCGGGTCAGGCCGTCTGGAGAGTGAGGGTGATGGAGCCGTCGGGGGAGGTGGTGACGGCGACGGCCGTCAGGTCGAGGACGTGGGCGGTGGGGGCGTGGGCGGCGGCGCGGGGGCCGACGCCGATGACCCGCATGCCCGCGGCGCGGCCCGCGGCGATGCCGGCGGCCGAGTCCTCGAAGACGATGCAGTCGGCCGGGTCCACGCCGAGGGCGGCGGCGCCCATCAGGAAGCCCTCCGGGTCGGGCTTGCTGGCCTGCACGGACTCGGCGGTGATCCGGACCTCGGGCATCGGCAGGGCGGCGGCCGTCATCCGGGCCGTGGCCAGGGCCGTGTCGGCGGAGGTGACCAGGGCGTGCGGGAGGGTGCTGAGGGCGGCCATGAAGGCGGGAGCGCCGCCGATCGGGACCACGCCGTCGGTGTCGGCGGTCTCGCGGGCGAGCATCACGGCGTTCTCGGCGAGGTTCTCCTCCATCGGGCGGTCCGGGAGGAGGATCGCCATCGTGGCGTAGCCCTGGCGGCCGTGGACCACCTTGAGGGCTTCCTCGGGGTCCAGGCCGTGGGTGACGGCCCAGTCGTACCAGCAGCGCTCGACCACCGCGTCCGAGTTGACGATGGTGCCGTCCATGTCCAGGAGCAGGGCCTTGGCGGTCAGGACGGCGGGGGTGGTGGTGGTGCTGGCCGGCATCGGAGGGGCTCCAGACGGGACGGGAAAGAGAACAAGTGGTTCCGTCCACCGGTCAGGGAGTGAGGACGGAACCACTTTGTTCCTGAACAATACAAAACGAGGAGGGGTGCTCGCCACCGGATCCGGTGTGTTCTATCCCTCCAAGGCGCGGCGGGTCGCCGGACCGTAGACGCCCCACGGGTCCTCGTAGATGCCGTTGTACGCCTGGAACGTGGAGACCGCCGATTCCGTACGGGCGCCGTACCGGCCGTCGTACTTCCCCCGGTAGATGCCTTGCGCTGCCAGCAGGCGTTGGAGCTTCTCCACCTCGGGGCCCGAGTCCCCGTACCGGAGGATCGGCGACGAGGGGGGCCGCGAGGTCGGCGCGGAGCGGCTCGGGGTGGGGGACGGGGTGGCCGAGGGGCTCGGCGAACGGCTCTGGGTACGGGACGGCGAGGGGGACGGGGAAGCGGACGCGGAGGCGGAGGGGGACGCGGACCGGGAGGGGCTGGGGGTGGGCGACGGGGGCCGGCCGGTGCTCTCGGCGGGGTGCGACGGGGCGACCTGGGTGAGGCTGCTCAAGGGGGAGGAGGGCTTCGCGTCGAGGAGGGTGGTCTCCGGTGCGCCGGAGCCCGAGAAGGCCTGCAGGACGAGGACGGCCGCGCCGATCACAGTGGCGGCGGCCGCGGTGATGGGGAGCGCGCGGATGCGGCGCCGCGGGGGATCGGAGGGGTGCGGCCCGTCCGCCCCGGCCATCCCGTGTGCTCCGTACCCGTCTGCCGGGCCGGCTTGGTCCCACGCAGGGGTCTCGGGCGACCCGTACGCGCCGTGGGGCCCGGGTGTCGCGTACGGCTCGTACGCCGGGATCGGGCGCAGCTGCATCGTTTCTTCGGGCGGGGAGGCTACGGGTGTCCCGTACGCCGGAGTCTCGGCCCCGGGCGGCAGTGGCGCGGTGCGGATGGGGTGGGTGGTGTGGTTGGGGCTGGTGTAGGGCGGCAGGGTGCCCGCCGGGTCGGGGTGTGGCGACGCGGTGCCCGTCGGGTCGGGGTAGGGCAGCCGGGTATCCGCCGGGTCGGTGTAAGGCGGCGGGGTGCCCGCCGGGTCGGGGTGCGGCGGCAGGTCGGCCGTTCGGCCCGGGGTGGTCGCGGGGTTCGGGGAGGCGGGGCGTGCCGTGCTGTCCGCCGGGTCCGGGTGGGGTTCGGCGGTGCCGGCAGGGCGAGGGCTCGCCGTGGTGCTCGCTGGACCGGGGTACGACTCCGAAGTGCCCGCCCCGTCGGGAGCAGTGGCCCTCGCGGGGCCGGGGTACGACGGCGGACCGGGCGTCCGGCCCGGGCGCGCCGCGGGATCCCGGGCGTCGGCGGGCGCTGTGATGCCCGCCGCGTCGGCGTGGGATGGCAGGCCGGATATCCGGCTGGGAGGTGCCGTGGCGCCCGCCCAATCGGGGTGCGGCGGACCGGCCAGGGCGGGGTTTGGTGTGGTGGCCGTCTGGGCGGGGTGCGGCGGTGTGGTGTTCGGCCGGGCTGCGTGTGGGGGTGTTGTGCCCGGCTGTCTGGGGCGTGGGGTGGTGTCCGACTGGTCTGGGTGTGCCGTGGCGCCCGCCTGCCCCGGGTGCTGCGGAGTGGCCGCCTGGGCGGGGTGCGGCGGTGTGGTGTTCGGCCAGGCTGCGTGCGGGGGTGTTGTTCTCGTCTGGGGCGGGGGTGTCTGGCCCGGGGGTGGGGTGGGGTTCGGGAGGGATACGTAGGGGCGGACGCGCAAGGGTTGGAAGCCTGGTGCGCAGTCGCAGGCCCCTCCTGTTGTGCTGCATTCCGGACATTGCTCGGTGCTCACTCGAATCCCTCCCCTGGGCGCTGCCTGCGATTATGCAGACCCCCGGTAACCCGCCCAACCCGCCCGACAGGCCATAACCGGACACACCGCTCAGGATGGAGGAGTCGATCAGGCCCGAGGAGGAGCCGATGGTGCAGGACGTGACCACGGAGCCCGACCCGCGGAAGCGGACATCCGGCCCCAGCGCCGAACACGCCTCACGCGAGGTGCTCGTTTCCATCGGTGCGCTGCTGCTGGGGCTGCTCATCTCTTCGCTCGACCAGACGATCGTGTCCACGGCCCTGCCGACGATCGTCAGCGATCTCGGCGGGATGTCGCACCTGTCGTGGGTGGTCACGGCCTACATGCTCGCCTCGACGGCCGCCACGCCGCTGTGGGGCAAGCTCGGGGACCAGTACGGGCGCAAGAAGCTCTTCCAGTCCGCCATCGTGATCTTCCTGATCGGGTCCGCCCTGTGCGGCCTGGCGCAGAACATGCCGCAGCTCATCGGCTTCCGCGCGCTGCAGGGACTGGGCGGCGGCGGGCTGATGGTGCTGTCGATGGCGATCGTCGGAGACATCGTCCCGCCGCGCGAACGCGGCAAGTACCAGGGGCTCTTCGGCGCGGTCTTCGGAGCGACCAGCGTGCTGGGTCCGCTGCTGGGCGGACTGTTCGTGGACCACCTGTCGTGGCGCTGGGTCTTCTACATCAACCTCCCCATCGGTCTCGTCGCCCTCGTCGTCATCGCCGCGGCCCTGAAGATCCCGGTGCGTACCGAGAAGCACACCATCGACTACCTCGGCACCTTCCTCATCGCCTCCGTCGCGACCTGCCTGGTGCTCGTGGCCTCGCTCGGGGGCACCTGGGGCTGGAGCTCCCCGGAGATCATCGGGCTCGCGGTACTCGGCCTGGTCCTGCTGGTCGCCTTCGTCATCGTCGAGCGCCGGGCCGTGGAGCCGGTGCTCCCGCTCAAGCTGTTCCGGATCCGGACCTTCACCCTCTGCTCGCTGATCAGCTTCATCGTCGGCTTCGCGATGTTCGGCGCGATGGTCTACCTGCCGACCTTCCTCCAGGTGGTCCAGGGCGTCTCCCCGACCATGTCGGGCGTCCACATGCTGCCGATGGTGCTCGGACTGCTGATCACCTCCACCGTGTCCGGCCAGATCGTCAGCCGCACCGGGCGCTGGAAGGTCTTCCCGATCGCGGGCACGGCACTGACCGCGGTCGGGCTGCTGCTCCTGCACCAGCTGGAGCGCACCAGCTCCACCTGGGAGATGAGCGTCTACTTCTTCGTCTTCGGCGCGGGCCTCGGACTGGTCATGCAGGTGCTCGTCCTGGTGGTGCAGAACTCGGTCAGCTACGCCGACCTCGGTGTCGCCACCTCCGGCGCCACCTTCTTCCGCTCCATCGGTGCCTCCTTCGGCGTCGCCATCTTCGGCACGATCTTCACCAACCGGCTCGACGACAAACTGGCCAGTGCGCTCAGGGGGATTCCGCTGCCGCCGGGGCTGGACGTGAACAAGCTGGAGGCCGACCCGCGCGCCATCGGCGCCCTCCCCGCCGTGCTGCGACCGCGCGTGCTCGACGCCTACGCCACCTCCATCACGGACGTCTTCCTCTACGCGGCGCCGGTGGTGCTGGTGGCCTTCGTCGTGGCCTGGTTCCTGAAGGAGGACAAGCTGCGCGGTTCGGTGACGGCGCCCGATGTCACCGAGACCCTCGCCTCCAACCCCGTCCAGCGCTCATCGCGGGAGGAGGTCGCCCGCGCCCTGACGGTGCTCGGGACCCTCCAGGGCCGCAAGCACGTCTACGAGAAGATCACCGCCAAGGCCGGCTACGACCTGCTGCCCGCCGCCAGCTGGATGCTGCTGCGGATCAACAAGTACGGAACCGTCGATCCGGCGGTGCTGGCGGAGAAGACCATGGTGCCGTTGCGGGCCATCACGGACGCGGGCCGCCAGATCGAGGAGCGGGGGCTGGCCGTCCGCGAGGGGCTGCCGCTGGTCCTCACGGCGAAGGGGCGTGAGAGCGCGCTGAAGCTGTCCGCCGCACGGGAGGAGTCGCTCGCCGAACTGCTCGGCGACTGGTGGACCGCGGACCGGCCGACCGACCTGTCCGAGCTGGTCGCGGAGATCAACTCGGAGCTCTGCGGTTCCGTCGACGAGGAGCCCTACGAGACCTTGCCCCGCCGGGACCACTCCGCAAGGTGAGCCGCCCCGCGGGGTGACCGGTCAGACCAGGCGCTTCTCGAACCAGTGCTCGGCGTAGGGACCGGAGCTGTACGCGGGTATCTCCGCGTACCCCTGCCGCGCGTACAACGCGCGGGCCTCCACCAGGTCGGACCGGGTGTCCAGCCGGACCCGCTCGGCGCCCAGCGCGCGGCCGGCGTCCTCCAGGACCCGGAGCAGGGCCGCCCCGCCGCCGGTGCCGCGGGCGCGCGGGTCCACGTACACCCGGGTGAGCTCGGCGGTGACGGGGTCCAGGAGGCGTATGCCCCCGCAGGCGAGGGGCCGGCCATCGAGCCTGCCGACCACGAACCGGCCCGTCGGCGCCGTGAGCTCGTCGTCCGGGAAGTCCAGGAGGCCCTGGTCGATCTCGGCCTCGGTGACGGACCGCCGCCAGTACCGGCCGGCGACCTCCGCGTAGTACGCGCGGCGCAGCAGCGTCGCGTCCGGGGTGTGGAACGGCTCGGCGGCAACCTGCCAGCCCGCGGTCCGCGCAGTCGGGGTCGGGGTCGGGGTCGGATGGATCGGCTGCGTGGCCTGCGTGGTCGGCGACGCGGTGGGCGTCGTGGTTTTCGTCGTGGCCTTCGTGGTGGGCTCTGTGCTGGTCATGGCGACATTGTGGAGCGGGGGCGAGGTTCCCCGCGTTGGAATATCCACAGGCTCGGACCGATGATAGGAAAAGTGGCAAACCGCACACATGAAGGGCGTGAACCGTCATGTCGGAGCATCCTGACTGTGCCCTGATCCGCCGAGGCTACGAGGCCTTCGGTCAGGGCGACATGGAGAAGCTGAGCACGATGATGACGGCCGACGTCATCCAGCACGTCCCAGGCAGCAGTCCCATCTCCGGGCACCACAAGGGTCGCGAAGCCGTCCTCGACCTCTACCGCCGGATGGGAGAGGAGACGCACGGCACGATGCGGCTTCACTTGGACAGACTGCTCGCGGACGGCCGCGGCCACGTCATGAGTTTCCACACGACGCGCGCCGATCGCGGCGACCGCGGGATCGAGATCCACGAGGGCATCTTCTTCACGATCGTCGGAGGGAAGATCAGTGACCTCGACGTCTGCATCGAGGACATCGACGAGATGAACGCCTTCTGGAGCTGAGCCGGGCCGAAGCGCAGGAGAGAGGGGCCCGGAGCCACGGCTCCGGGCCCCTCTCCCGACGTCAGCCCTGCTTCGGCGCCGCCTGCTGCACGACCTCGAACGACCACACCGACGAGCCCGTGGCAGCGGGCTTCGGCCGCTCCGCACCGCCCGCACCGGCCGCACCGCCCGCACCGGCCGGGCCGCCGCCGCCCTGGTGGGCCGCCTTCATGGGCCCGTCCATCCACGCCTGGAAGTCCTCCTCGGAACGCCACCGCGTGTACACGAGATACTGGTCCGTGCCCTCGACGGGACGCAGCAGCTCGAACCATTCGAAGCCGTCCGAGCTCTCCACAGAGCCTGCACGGGAGGCGAACCGCTGCTCCAGAACCTCCCGCTGTTCGTCCGGGACGGTGAGGGCGTTGATCTTCACGATGCTCATGCCCGCCATCCTAGGTATCGCGCGGGGGATATCGTCGTGCGGGTAAATGAAGCACGCGGTATGAAACGCGGTACGAAACGCGGCAGCCAGGCGAAGTCAGGGTTGCGGTCAACAGGGCGGGAGGCCGGCGAGGCGTGGCTAACGCGGCGGAGCACAGTGGTGCGAACGGACATGCCGGGGTCATAGGCGGTAGCGGCAGCGGCAGGCTCGGGGCGGCACGCCTCATGCTGTGGGCGCTGGCCTTGCTGCTCGCCGTCAGGCAGGCCGCGGTCGTGCTGCGCGTGCCACCGGGCGAGTGGCTCAGCGGTTTCCACCTTCCGGGCAGTCTCCCGGGCTCGCTCTACACGAGCGGCCAGTTCACCGGGACCCCCTTCGCGGGGCTGGTCCTCAAGCCGCTCCTGGGGCTCGCGGCGCCCTCCCTGGAGGTGGCCTGGACCTGCGTGACGCTGCTGCTCGTGGCCGCCGTCGGGCTGGTCGCCGCGCGCGCCCTGCCCGATCCCGTGCCGCGGCGCACCGCGCTGCTCGCCGCGCCCGTGCTGGTCGCGCTGATGATGGTCTCGCTGCCCGTCCGCGAAGCCGCCCTGCCCGGGCAGACCGCCGTACTGCCGGTGCTGCTGGTGCTCCTCGCCGTGTTCCGGGTCCCGAGCGAGCGCCCCTCCGGGTTCCTGCTCGGCCTGGCCGCAGCCCTGCAGCCCGCGCTGCTGCTCTTCGCGCCACTGCTGTGGCTGTCCGGACGCAGGGCCACCGCGCGTTCCGCAGCCCTGACCTTCGCCGGAGCCACGGCCCTGTCCTGGGCGGCCCTGCCCAGCGACTCGTGGACGTACTGGGTCCAGCACCTGGCCGGCACCGGCCTCGGCGGCGAACCCGGCAGCATCGCCAACCAGTCCGTGCACGGCGCCCTGCTGCGCCTGGGCCTCTCCGGCCCCGGCGAGATCCTCCTCTACGCCGCCCTCGCGGCCCCGATCGTCTGGATCGGCCTGCGCCGCGCCGCCCGCTACGCCCGTGACGGCCAGCTGCTGCTCGCCGTCGCGATCACCGGCTGCGTGGCCGTCGCCGTGTCCCCGACCGGCTGGCGCCACCAGATGCTGTGGGTGCTGCTCGCGGTCGCCGGCAAGGTCGGCAAGCGGGCCGCCGACCGGCCGGTGTGGCCGGTGGCCGTGGTCCTCGCCATGACCCTGCCGAGCGACGTGCTGCTGCCCAACCTGGTCGCGCTGGCCCCCGTACGGGACAACGTGCTGCTGCTCGCGGCCCTCGCGGCGGCCTGCGTCGTGCCGTTCCTGCCGCGCTCATCCCCGCACTGGCGCGAGCCGGTCCCCACCGCCTACGGGCGGCCCGCGCCCGCGCGGTGGTCGCGGGTGCCGCTGCTGCCGTTCTGGCGGCGCGTGCTGTCGCGTCCGAACCTGCTGCTGGAACTGCTCCTGATACGGGTCGGGTACTCGCTCTACTCGCACATCCGTGCCGCCGCGCCCACCAGTCGCACCCTCGCCGAGGGCAACGGCAGCCAGATCCACGGGATCGAGAAGGCGCTCGGCATCGACATCGAGCACGCGGTGAACCACGCGGTGGTGAACACGCCCTGGCTGGAGGCGTTCTTCAACTTCTACTACACCTCCTTCCACTTCGTGGTCCCGCTGGCGATACTCGCCGTCCTGTACTGGCGCAGGCCCAAGGACTACCGGTGGGCGCGGGCCTCGCTGGGGCTGGCGACCGTGCTGGCGCTCATAGGCTTCTGGCTGTATCCGCTCGCGCCGCCACGGCTGATGCCCGGCATGGGCTACGTCGACACCGTGCACGGGGTGCAGGACCTGGCGAACCCGAGCTACGGGGCCATGACCGCGATCTCCAACCAGTACGCGGCGATGCCCTCGCTGCACTTCGGCTGGTCGCTGTGGTGCGGGATCGTGATCGTGATGATCGCGCCGAAGGGGTGGCAGAAGCTGCTCGGTGCGCTGCACCCGACGATCACGGTGTGCGCGATCGTGGCGACGGCCAACCACTGGGTGCTCGACGCGGTCGGCGGGGCGATCGTCGTCGTGGCCGGGTTCGGGCTCGTCTACGTGCTGTCGGGGCCGCGGGGCGACGCGGTGGCGGCCGGGGTGGCCGTGCCTCGGCCGCGGCAGCCGGAGCGGGTCGGAGCGGGGTCCGCGGAGCGGACTCGGGCCTAGCGGTTCTGCGGGCCGGCCGCCCTGGCGCCTGGCCGCGCTGCCTCCTGGCCGCCTGGCCGCCTGGTTGCCTGTGCGGCGACGACGAAGGGGTGCCGGGGCGGTGTAGCAGCCCCCCCCGGCACCCCTTCGCGATGGATCGCCGCGTTCTGCCAGGATCCGCCCGCGGGGCGGCTTCCGCCACTCGGGGCGGGGGCGGGGTGGGGGCGGGTGCGGTGGCGGAGGGCCCTGCGGGGCTGTCCCCTACCCGCCCTTCGCCCGTTCCCCGGGGCTGCGCCCCGGACCCCCTCCGGGCTGCGCCCCGGACCCCCTCCGGGCTGCGCCCCGGACCCCCTCCGGGCTGCGCCCCGGACCCCCTCCGGGCTGCGCCCCCGGACCCGTTTGGGGCTGCGCCCCCGGACCCCTTGGGGCTGCGCTCGGACGCCCTCGGGGCTGCGCCCCCGGACCCCTTGGGGCTGCGCCCCCGGACCCCCTCGGGGCTGTGCCCCCGGACCCCCTCGGGGCTGCGCCCCCAGACCCCCTCGGGGCTGCGCCCCCAGACCCTCGCCGTGCGGGTGCGTTGCCGGGGGCGCTGCCCCGGGCACCCGCGGCTCAAACGCCGGCGGGGCTGGAATGGGCCGGGTTATTCGGCCGGTAGGTGGGATACGACCAGGGCTATCGCCGCCCGGGCTGTGTCCGCTTCGCCCAGGATCGTGGTCTGGCGGGGGCCGCGGACGCGGAAGCGGCCGTCCGGGAGGGGTTCTACGGCCGGGGCGGTCACGGCGAAGGGGTGGCCGGCGGAGGCGCTGAACCACAGGGTGAAGTGGCTGGTGTACGGGTAGAGGCGGCGCAGTTCCGGCTCTTCGCGGGCGGCCTCGATGAGGGCCAGGACCCCCTGGCTCATGGGCTCCGAACCGCCGTCGAGGTCGACCATCCGCTGCCACGTCGTGGGCAGGCGCTGCCACCGTCTCGCGCTGGGGTCCTCAAGGTTCATCCGGGCAGTCTGGGGGCCGGTCCGCCGCCAAGGCAATGATCTCGCAGGTGGCGAGACGGTAACGACCGGCGACCCGCCGGTAACAAGGGACGGTGGCCGAGGGACGGCAGGGGCCGGGCGTGGGAAGGTGGGGCCCCTGCCGTCCTGGATCACGGGTCAGTGGTGGCCGTCAGCCGTGGCTGACCCGCAGTTCCTTGATGCCGTTCAGCCAGGCCGCGCGCAGCCGGCGCGGGCCTTCCCCGACGAGGCGCAGGTCGGGCAGGGCGTCGGCCAGGGCGTTGAACATCAGGTCGATCTCCATGATGGCCAGCGACTTGCCGAGGCAGAAGTGCGGGCCGCCGCCGCCGAAGCCCAGGTGCGGGTTCGGGTCGCGGGTGATGTCGAAGACGTCGGGGTTCTCGAAGACCTCGGGGTCGTGGTTGGCCGAGGAGTAGAACATGCCGACGCGGTCGCCCGCCTTGATCTTCTGCCCGCCCAGTTCGGTGTCCTGGGTCGCGGTGCGCTGGAAGGACACCACGGGGGTGGCCCAGCGGACGATCTCCTCGGCGGCGGTGGAGGGCCGGGTGCGCTTGTACAGCTCCCACTGCTCGGGGTGGGTCAGGAAGGCGTGCATTCCGTGGCTGATGGCGTTGCGGGTGGTCTCGTTGCCGGCCACGGCGAGGAGGAGGACGAAGAAGCCGAACTCGTCGGAGCCCAGGTTGCCCTGGCCTTCGGCGGCCACCAGCTGCGTGACGATGTCCTTGGCCGGGCACTCCTTGCGGTCGGCGGCCAGGTTCATCGAGTAGCCGATGATCTCCGCCGCGGCGTTGCCGCCGACCTCGGCGGTGATCGCGTACTCCGGGTCGTCGTACGCGATCATCTTGTTCGACCAGTCGAAGATCCGGGACCGGTCCTCCTGCGGTACGCCGATCAGCTCGGCGATGGCCTGCAGCGGGAGCTCGCACGCCACTTGGGTGACGAAGTCGAAGCTGCCGTCGGCCGAGGCTTCGAGGGCTTCCGCGACGATCTTGCGGGCCCGGTCGCGCAGGGCGTCCTCCAGTCCGCGGATGGCCCGCGGGGTGAAGCCGCGCTGCACGATCTGGCGTACGCGGGTGTGTTCCGGCGGATCCATGTTCAACATGATCAGTCGCTGGGCATCTATCGCATCGCGCTGGATGTGCTCGTTGAAGCGGATGATCGCCGTGTTCGTCGTGGAGGAGAACAACTCCGGGTGCGTGGAGATGTACTTGACGTCCGCGTGCCGGGTGACGGCCCAGTACCCCTCGTCGTCGAAGCCGGTGATGCCCCGCGGCTGCGGGCACCACCACACGGGTGCGGTCTGCCGCAGTTCCGCGAACTCGGGGTAGGGGACCCGGTCTTGGAGTACGTCCGGGTCGGTGGCATCGAAGCCTTCGGGCAGTGCGGGGCAGGTCATCGGGCGGCTCCAAAGTCTGACGGCCCATCAGAAGTTGGCTTGAAGGTAGTAACGAGTTCTAGAAGTGACAAGGGGCCCCGCGCCAACTGTTGCGTGTGGAATCCGTGTAAGCCGCGTGCAAGACCCTTGCGTACCGGGTGTTCTGGTCATAAGACTGCGGGGAGAACTAGAACGCGTACTAGTTCGGGTGGGGCGCCGGGACGGCCCGCCCGTCGCTGAGGCGCGCTAGCCGATGCGCGCTGTGCGCTACGCAGGAGCAGGAGAGGACGAGCTCATGGCCGCGGAACCCGTCATCGTCGAAGCCGTACGCACCCCCATCGGCAAGCGCGGGGGCGCGCTCGCCAATCTTCACCCCGCCTACCTTCTCGGCGAGACCTACCGCGAGCTCCTCGCCCGCACCGGCATCCAGCCCGACTGCGTCGAGCAGATCGTCGGCGGCACCGTCACCCACGCCGGTGAGCAGTCGATGAACCCGGCCCGCAACGCCTGGCTGGCCATGGGCCTCCCGTACGAGACCGCCGCGACCACCGTGGACTGTCAGTGCGGCAGCTCCCAGCAGGCCAACCACATGGTCGCCAACATGATCTCGGGCGGGGTCATGGACATCGGCATCGCCTGCGGGGTCGAGGCCATGAGCCGCGTGCCGCTGGGGTCCGGATCGAAGCACGGACCCGGCAAGCCCTTCCCGGACGAGTGGAACGTCGATCTCCCCAACCAGTTCGAGGCCGCCGAGCGCATCGCCCGCCACCGGGGCCTGACCCGCGAGGACGTGGACAAGCTCGGAGTCCTGTCCCAGCAGCGGGCCGCCGCCGCGTGGGCCGAGGAGCGGTTCAAGCGCGAGACCTTCGCCGTGCAGGTGCCCACCACGGAGGCCGAGCAGGCCGCGGGGCAGGGCATGTGGCGGCTGGTCGACCGGGACGAGGGCCTGCGCGACACCTCCATGGAGGCGCTCGCCCGGCTCAAGCCGGTCATGCCGACCGCCGTGCACACCGCCGGGAACTCCTCGCAGATATCCGACGGCGCCGCCGCCGTGATGTGGGCCTCGCGCAAGATGGCCCGCGCGCTCAAGCTGCGGCCGCGCGCCCGGATCGTCGCCCAGACCCTGGTCGGCTCCGACCCGCACTTCCACCTGGACGGGCCGATCGACGCGACGCGGGCCGTGCTGGGCAAGGCCGGCATGTCCCTCAAGGACATCGACCTCGTCGAGATCAACGAGGCCTTCGCCTCCGTCGTCCTCAGCTGGGCCCAGGTCTTCGACCAGGACCTGGAGAAGGTCAACGTCAACGGCGGCGGCATCGCGCTCGGCCACCCCGTCGGCGCGACGGGAGCCCGCCTGATCACCACCGCGCTGCACGAGCTGGAGCGCCGGGACAAGGAATTCGCGCTGATCACCATGTGCGCGGGCGGCGCGCTGGCGACCGGCACCATCATCCAGCGGCTGTAGCACCTGCTGCGCCGCCTTTGGACCCTGTGGGATGGGATCGCGAAGGCCCCGGAGGCCGGACCTGGGGAGGTCGGCCGCCGGGGCCTTCGCATGCGCTGTGCGGGTACTGCGTGAGCACCGCTCTGGTACTGCGTGAGCGCCGCTCGGGTGCTGCCGCGGTACCGCTTCGTCTGCTGCCGCTGGTGGTTTAGTACCAGTGGTGGTTCTGCCAGAACGTCCAGGCGCCGGCGGGGCTGCCGTAGCGGGAGTTCATGTAGTCCAGGCCCCACTTGATCTGGGTGGCCGGGTTGGTCTTCCAGTCCGAGCCGGCCGAGGCCATCTTCGAGGCCGGCAGGGCCTGGACCAGGCCATAGGCGCCCGAGGAAGAGTTCGTGGCGGTGTGGTTCCAGCCGCTCTCGCGGGACACGATGTTGTTGAACGCCGCGAACTGCGCCGGGTCCTTGATCATCTGCTGGGCGATCGCCTTGGCGCTCATCGGGGCGGCCTGCGCGGGAACCGCGGCCAGCATGGAACCGGCGACGCCCAGGGCGAGGACGGTACCCGTGAGGGTCTTCTTCGAAGCGGCGATGCGGCGGATGACGGCGTTGGACACGGACAAACCTTCCGAAGGGGACAAGGGCGGTCGCAGACGTGCACGAGCCACTCACGTGAAAGAGAGGGGTTCATCGGCGGGATCAGAAGACCCGGAGGTCTCCGTCCGCCCTGCGACTCATCCAGTTCTACGGGGGTAGAGCGCGCCTGGCAACGACCCCTCTTACTAGTGGTCCTCGCAGCCGGGGCGCAACGGCCCCTCTTGGGGCGGGCGGGTATCACCGCTGGTGGGGGGCTGTGCGCGGGGGTCGATGTGGACCGCTCAAGGACTACTATCCCGGGTCGTATGTGACCTGGGTCCTGTGGGGCGGCTCACCGCCGGACGGCCCGGATCTCACCCTCCGTGGCGGCCCGTACGCCTTTCAGGGGAAGGTTTGGGTTGATTTGTTCCCTCAGGATCGAAGGCCACGGGTGCATCGAACGCCGCTTTCCGGGTCGCCCGCCGCAACGCCTTCAGCAGGGTCCCGCCGAGCGTGAGGGTCAGTACGACGGTCAGCGCGGCCCGGCCCAGGTCCCAGCCCATCGAGGTCACCAGGCAGTACAAGAGGAAGCGCGCGAGGTTCGCCGGGACCGGGTCCCCGGGGTGGAAGGAGATGCCCTGGTTCGTGCTCTGAATGATCACCCACCCCTGAAGGTTCATGATCGTGCCGTACGCGAACGAGCCGAGGAACCCGTACAGCGCGAGCATCGCCAGCTCGGCCCGCCCGCGGATCCGGTCCGGCCCCGGCAGCAGCCCGGCGCCCAGCGAGAACCAGCCCATGGCCAGCATCTGGAACGGCATCCACGGCCCGACACCACCCGTGAGCAGGGCCGACGCGAACATCGTCACCGCGCCCAGGACGAAGCCGAAGCCCGGGCCGAGGACCCGGCCGCTCAGCACCATCAGGAAGAACATGGGCTCCAGGCCGGCCGTACCGGCGCCGAGGGGGCGCAGCGCGGCCCCGACCGCGGCCAGTACGCCGAGCATGGCGACGGCCTTGGCGTCCATCCCGTCGTCGGCGATGGACGCGACGACCACACCGACCAGGAGCGGGAGCAGGGCCGCGAAGAGCCAGGGGGCGTCCTGGGCATGGGCGAAGCCGGACTGGCGGTCGGCGAGGAGCGGCCAGCCGAAGGCGGCGAGACCGATGAGGGTGACGAGGACCAGGGCGGCGGCGGCGCGGGGGCCGATGCGGAGGGGGCGGGAACGGGGGCGGCCGGCCGGGGTGGCCGGGACGGCCGGGGTGGGGGTGTTCATGAGCCGGCCCGGGTGGAGAGGGCCGCCGCGACCTGGGAGACCGTGAGCCAGTGGCCCGGGGCCAGGATCTTGGCCACCTGAGGGGCGAAGGCGGGGGAGGAGACGACGACCTCGGCGGTCGGGCCGTCCGCGACGATCTCGCCGCCGGCCAGGATCACCACGCGGTGGGCCAGCTCGGCGGCGAGCTCCACGTCGTGGGTGGCCAGGACGATGGCGTGGCCGTCGGCGGCGAGCCCGCGCAGGATCTCCACGAGTCGGGCCTTGGCGGCGTAGTCCAGACCGCGGGTCGGCTCGTCGAGGAGCAGCAGGGCCGGGCGGCCGGTCAGGACCAGCGCCAGGGCGAGGGCCAGGCGCTGGCCCTCGGAGAGGTCGCGCGGGTGGGTGTCGTCGGGGACGTCGGGCAGGAGCGCGGCGACGAGGGCACGGCAGGTGCCGGGCGCCTGGCCGGCGTCGTGGTCGGCGGCGGTGCACTCGGCTGCGACGGTGTCGGCGTAGAGGAGGTCGCGGGGCTCCTGGGGGACGAGGCCGACGCGGGTCACCATCTCGGGGGGCGGCGTGCGGTGGGGGGTGCGGCCGCTGACCGTCACCTGGCCCGTGGTGGGCTCAAGGGTGCCGATGAGGGTGGCGAGGAGGGTGGACTTTCCTGCGCCGTTGCGGCCCATCAGGGCGATGGTCTCGCCCCTCGACACGGTGAGGTTGATGTCGCGGAGGACTTCGGCGCGGCCGCGGCGGAGGGAGACGGCCTTGACCGTGGCCGGGGTGGGCGCGGTTGCCCCCGTGGGGCCGGTGGCTCCGGAGGCTCCGGTGGTGTCGGCCTGGGCCGACTGAGGGGTGCGGAGGCCGGGGCGGCGCAGCCGGGCGAGCAGGCCGGGGCGGGGTGCGGGTGCGGTGCCGCCGTCGGGGCGGGGGCCCTGCGGGCGGCCGTCCCCTACCCACCCTTCGCCCGTTCCCCGGGGCTGCGCCCCGGACCCCTTGCGGGGCTGCGCCCCGGAACCCGCCGGGGGCTGCGTCCCGGTACCGGCATGGGGCTGCGCCCCGGCCTCGGGCTGTGTTCCGGCCCCCGCCACGGTCTGGGGCTGCGCCCCCCGGCCCGTCGGTGTCGGGGCGGTCGTGGTCAGGCGGGTGCGGAGGGGGGCTGCGCGGCGGCGGGCGTCGCGGATGGAGAGGGGGAGGGGGGACCAGGCTGCGAGGCGGCCCAGGGCCACTACCGGGGGGTGGACCGGGGAGATGGCCATGATGGCGGAGGGGGTGCCCAGGACGGGGGGTGCGCCCGGGGAGGGGAGGAGCAGCACGCGGTCGGCGTACTGGACGACCCGCTCCAGGCGGTGTTCCGCCATCAGGACGGTCGTGCCCAGGTCGTGGACCAGGCGTTGCAGGACGGCCAGGACCTCTTCCGCCGCGGCCGGGTCGAGGGCGGACGTCGGCTCGTCCAGGACCAGGACGCGCGGATGCGGGGTCAGGACGGAACCGATCGCCACCCGCTGCTGCTGGCCTCCGGACAGGGTGGCGATGGGGCGGTCGCGGAGGTCGTTCAGGCCGAGGAGGTCGAGGGTCTCCTCGACGCGGCGGCGCATGACGGAGGGCGGCAGACCCAGGGACTCCATGCCGTAGGCGAGCTCGTCCTCGACGACGTCCGTCACGAAATGGGCGAGCGGGTCCTGGCCGACCGTGCCGACCACGTCCGCGAGCTCCCGCGGCTTGTGCGTGCGCGTATCGCGGCCGGCGACCGTGACCCGGCCCTTGAGGGTGCCCCCGGTGAAGTGCGGGACCAGACCCGAGACCGCGCCGAGGAGCGTGGACTTGCCGACGCCGGAGGGGCCGACCAGAAGGGTCAGCTCGCCTTCCGGGAGCGTGAAATCGGCGTGCGCGAGGGAGGGGGCGGCCGCGCTCTCGTACGTCACCGATACGTCTTCGAAATGGATCACGGGGCTCATGACTCCTTCGGGAGCGGGGCCACCAGCGCCGGGAGGAGGCCGATCAGGATCGCCGCGGCCGGCCAGAGCGGGAGGGTCGGGACGACGAGGGGGACGACGCCGGGGCGCAGGGCCTCCGGGTCCAGGGATGCGGCCCGGATGAGGAGTGCTGCCACCGCCGCGCCCGACCCGGCGACCAGCCAGGCCCGTACGCCCCACCGGTCAGGCCGGTACCGGGTCCGGATCGACCGGCGGCCGCCGAGGCGCAGCCCGGCCAGGGCCAGGAGCAGGGAGAAGAGGAGGAGGGTGAGGCCGTAGCCGGCGCCCTCCGCCGCCAGCAGCCCGTACGTACCCGCGCACATGCCGAGCAGCCCGCCGAGGGTGAGCACGTTGGTGGTGTGTCGGACGGCGGCGGGAACGTGTGCGGTGCGGCCGTAGCCGCGGGCGTCCATGGAGGCGGCGATGGCCACCGAGCGTTCCAGCGCGCCCTCCAGGACCGGCAGGCCGATCTGGAGGATCGCCTTGATCCCGCCGGTGGGACGCCCGCGCAGGCGGCGGGCCGTACGCAGGCGCACCACGTCCGCGACCATGTTCGGCGCGAAGGTCATCGCGACGACCACGGCGACACCGACCTCGTACAGGGCCGCGGGCAGGGACTTCAGCAGCCGCGCCGGATTCGCCAGGGCGTTGGCGGCGCCCACGCAGATGAGGAGCGTGGCCAGCTTCGCGCCGTCGTAGAAGGCGAAGACGAGCTGCTCGGCGGTGACCCGGCCACCGAGCCGGATGCCCTGCGTCCAGTCCGGGAGCGGGACCTCGGGGAGGGTGAAGAGGATGTGCGCGCCGGGGATGGGGGAGCCGAGGAGCATGGAGAAGACGAGGCGCAGGCCGATGACGAAGAGCCCGAGCTTGACGAACGCCCCGTAGGAACGCGCCCACGGGGCGTCGGTACGGCGGGCCGCGACCACGTACCCGGCGACGCCGACGATCAGGCCGAGGAGGAGCGGGTTGGTGGTGCGGGAGGCGGCGGTGGCGAGCCCGAGGGCCCAGAGCCACCAGGCACCCGCGTGCAGGGCGTTGCCACGCGTGGCCTCGGGGGCATGCCAGATTCTTTTGTACGTCGGCACGTGCCGGGTGCCGGTTGCCCTGTCGGGGGCGTGGCCGGTCAGGGGTGGGACGTCGCCTGACGCGCCGTGGGGCGTGCGCCCGGCCTGCGGCCGGGCGGGGTTCCCGCCCGCACCACCCGTGCGGGTGGACGGGCGGGTGCGGGTGGCCCTGGTGGTGGGTTGCCCGCCGTCGGCGTCCGTCCCGCCGTTCTCCTTGGGGCCGTCCGTCATCGGGTGCGGCGGCGGCGGGACTGCCAGAAGGCCGCCGCGCCCAGGGCGGCCACCGCTGCGATGCCCGCGAGGAGGCCCGCCGACGGGCCCCCGCTGTCGGAGTCGGCGGACGTGTCGGCGGGCTTGTCCGGGGCCGGGGTGGCGGCCGTGTCCGCGATGGGTTCGCCGCAGCCCTGCTTCGGGTAGCCCGAGACCGCGCACAGCAGCGCCGCGCTGTTGTAGCGCAGCGGTTTGGCGACCTCGGCCAGCGCTTCGGCCGTCGTGGCGTCCGGGCCGACCTGTGCGCAGGCCGTCCGCGGAGCGTCCTGCGGCGGGGTCTCGCCCGCCTGGGCTTCGGCGGGCGTGCCGAAGTCGATGACCAGGGCGATCCGCTTCTTGCCCGCCACCGGGGCGGTGCCCGAGCAGATGGCTGCGAAGTCGGCGTCCGCGCGCGGCGGGGCGGCCTGATCGGCCGCGTCCTTGCTCACCGCGAAGTGGAAGCCCTGCACGGAACCGTCCGCCGGGCGCAGCGAGGAGGGGCCCTGGGTGGCGTACGCCCACTTCCCGCCCGCGCCGTCCCAGAACGACCAGTAGCGGTAGGTCGAGGCCAGGGCGGGGGAGGCGGCCAGCACCGTCAGGATGACACCGAGGACGAGGACCGGCAGAGCCGGACGGCTGCGGCGGCGCATCAGAGCTGGTTCCGCTTCCGGCGGCCGCTCAGCACGATGCCGATGCCCATGCCGGCCGCGGCGCCCGCGAGGATCATCCACCAGACGTTGCTGCCGGAGTCCTTCTCCTTCTTCTCGTCCTTCTTCTCCGCCGGCTGGTCGGACGCCTTCGCGGAGGCGCTCTGCGGCGCCGGGCCCGTCGCGTTCAGCGCCGCGACCAGGTCGGTGCCGCCGAAGGACTTCGGGTCGGTGCCCGTCGCGTGCGCGGCCAGGACCAGGGTGCCCAGGGCGGCCGGGCTGCCCTTGGACCATTCGGCGGAGTTGGTCTTCAGCCACTCCAGGGCGCCCGCCGCGGACTGCTTGTGCCCGGCCGCGGCCAGCGCGATGACCGCGTCGGCGGTGTTGCCGGTGTCCGGGGTCGGCTGGTCGGCGCCCGGGGTGAGGGCCGTGAGGTGGCCGTCCTTCTTCAGGGCCTGCGCCAGGTATCCGGCCGCGCCCTGGGCCGCCGCCGCCGGGTCACCGGCGGTCGCCGGGCAGGCGAGCGCGGCCGCGGGGGTGTCCGTAGGAGAGGAGGAGGGGGAGACGAGCGCGCCCTTGCCGAGGCCGGCCAGTACGGCGGCGGCCGTCGCGTCGGCGTTGGCGGGGAGCTTGCCGTCGGCCGTCGGCTGGTAGGCGAAGGCACCCCGGTCGGCGGCCGGCTCGGCCGAGCAGCCGAGCTGGAAGGCGAGCAGCCCCTCGTACGCGGACTTGCCGGTCTTGGACTTGACCTCGGCCGGCTTCTCGCCCGCCGTCGCCAGCGCGCTGATCACCACGGAGGTGGAGCTGGCCTCGCTGGGGGAGCCGGGGACGTAGGCCCAGCCGCCGTCCGCGTTCTGGACGGACTTCAACCAGTCCACGCCCTTCTTCACGGCCGCGTCCTGGCCGCCGAGCGCCTTCAGCGCCTGCACGGCCACCGCGGTGGCGTTCGTGTCGAGCATCGTCTTCGCGTCGCAGGCGACGGCCGTGTCCGCGCGGAAGGACGCGTAGCCGCCGTCGGCGCACTGCTGGCCGACGAGCCAGTCCACGGCCTGCTGCGCGGGCTTCACGCCCACGGTGTGCTGGGCGAGCAGCGCGAACGACTGCCGCCACACGCCGTCGTACGTCGGGTCGTTCTTGCCGTAGAGCCCGGAGGGGACGACGGGCGCCGGGGAGGGCGTGGCGACATCGGCGAGGGCCGCGGGGGCCGCGCCCACGCAGAGCACGGCGGAGACGGCGAGCGTGGCGGCGCTGCGGCGGACGTTCATGGCGGGGCGGGTGCCTCTCGTGCTGGGGACCCGGAGGCAGGCAGCACAGCGGTGGAGGCTGGCACCGGGCTCCGGCTCCGTTTACCTCGACGGTGCCGGCCGCCGGAGGACCCGGCGGCACGAGCCGCGCACCTCCGGCACGGGGCAATCCGGCTCCCCGCCCCGGTGCTGCCGGGGTGGGTCACGGTTGCGGGTCAGCGCCGGATTCGCACCGGCTTCCCCCCGTACGGAAGTGTGGACGACGCCCATACTCTACCGGCCCGTAGCTCCGCTGCCGGGTGGCGCCGCCCACCCGCACCCCTTACACGGCCCGGTACGTCACGGGGTCGCTGCCCGGCACCGCCTCCGCGCGGCCCTGCTTCACCAGGCGCCGCAGGTGGGCCTCGGCTTCGGAGACGGCGATGTTGCGGGAGCCGTACGGGATCTGCTCCCAGGGCCGGTTCCACTCCATCCGCTCCGCCAGCGCCCACGGGGTCAGCGGCTCGGATGCGAGCAGTTCCCGCAGCCCGGTCAGCCGGTCCTCGTGGTGGTCCAGGAGCTCCCGTACGCGGCCCTGGGCGTCGGTGAAGGCGTGCTGGTGGGCCGGCAGCACCTCGGCGGGCTGGAGGCGGCCGATGCGTTCGAGGGAGTCGAGGTAGTCGCCGAGGGGGTCGGTGATCCGCTCGGAGGAGGGGTCCTCGTAGAGGCCGATGTGCGGGGAGATCCCCGGGAGCAGGTGGTCCCCGGAGAAGAGGCGGCCGTTGCCGGGCAGGTTCGCCGGGTGCTTCTCCTCCAGGTGCAGGCAGACGTGGCCGGGCGTGTGTCCGGGGGTCCAGATCGCCCGCAGCCGGCGGCCGGACAGCGGCAGCAGCTCGGCGGGCACGATCTCCCGGTCGGGGACGGCGGCGCGCAGCCCGGGGAGGGTGCTCATGCGGCCGCTCGCGCGGGCGGCGCGCAGCGGGGCGATGTGCTCCTCGGGGGCGCCGGAGGTGGCCAGCTTCTCGGCCATGTAGTCGAACCAGACGCCGGGTTCGGAGGACCGGGTCCGCACCACGATCTCGGTGTCGGCGGCGTGCATGGCGATCCAGGCGCCGGAAGCCTCGCGGACCTGCCCGGACAGGCCGTGGTGGTCGGGGTGGTGGTGGGTGATGACCACGCCGTGCACGTCGGCGACGGCGATGGAGAGGGCGCCGAGGCCGGCGACGAGGGTGTCCCAGGACTCGGGGTCGTCCCAGCCGGTGTCGATGAGGACCGGGCCGCGGTCGGTGTCGAGGACGTGGACGAGGGTGTGGCCGAGCGGATTGTCGGGGATGGGGACCTTGATGCCCCACACGCCGCCGCCGTGATCGGTGACGTGAGGTGCCACGTCAGGGGTGTCCTCTGCCATGAGGGGCTCCGCTCTTACGGGCTCTAACAGGAACGTGTTGCATTAGTCGCCCAAGTCGACCACTTCTGCGGGCTCCTGACTAGTCGTTGGATCTTCGAGGTCTCGGCAGAACCGATGCACGGGCGGTTCGGTCAGTGCCGTGGACTCCTAGAACTAGAACTGGTATCAGTTCTGCAACGCCAAGCCGCAGGAGGCATCAGCCATGACCGAGCTCGTGGAACACGGAAAACTGTTCATCGGCGGGGAGTGGACGGATCCGCTGGGCTCCGACACGATCAAGGTCGTCTCGCCCCACACCGGGCAGGTCATCGGCAGCGTCCCGCACGCCTCGAAGGCGGACGTCGACCGGGCCGTGGCCGTGGCCCGCAAGGCCTTCGACGAAGGCCCCTGGCCGCGCACCACGCTCGAAGAGCGCATCGCCGTCGTCACCCGGATCAAGGACGCCATAGCCGTCCGCCACGAGGAGATCGCCCGCTCGATCAGCTCCCAGAACGGGTCCCCGTACTCCTGGAGCATCCTCGCCCAGGCCCTCGGCCCGATGATGGTCTACGACGCCGCGATCACCGTGGCCCGCGACTACCCCTACGAGGAGTTCCGCCAGGGCGTCCTCGGCCCGATCCTCGTCCGGCGCGAGGCCGTCGGCGTCGTCGCCGCCGTCATCCCGTGGAACGTCCCGCAGTTCGTGGCCGCCGCCAAGCTGGCGCCCGCGCTGCTCACCGGCTGCACGGTGATCCTCAAGCCGTCCCCGGAGGCGGTCCTCGACTCCTACATCCTCGCCGACATCGCCCGCGAGGCCGGACTGCCCGAGGGCGTGCTGTCGATCCTGCCCGCCGACCGCGAGGTCAGCGAGTACCTCGTCGGCCACCCGGACGTGGACAAGGTCGCCTTCACCGGCTCCGTGCCCGCCGGCCGGCGGGTCATGGAGGTCGCCTCGAAGAACCTCACCCGCGTGACCCTCGAACTCGGCGGCAAGTCCGCGGCCGTCATCCTCCCGGACGCCGACCTCGACACCGCCATCGCCGGCATCGTCCCCGCGGCCTGGATGAACAACGGCCAGGCCTGCGTGGCCCAGACCCGCGTCCTCGCCCCGCGCAGCCGCTACGAGGAGATCGCCGAGGCGCTCGCCGCCGCGGCCTCGGCGCTGGTCGTCGGCGACCCGATGGACCCCGCGACGCAGCTCGGCCCGCTGGTGGCCAGGCGGCAGCAGCAGCGCTCGCTCGACTACATCCGGATCGGCCAGGAGGAGGGCGCCAAGGTCCTGTCCGGCGGCGGGCGTCCGGGCGCCTCGGGCCTGGACCAGGGCTGGTACGTGGAGCCGACCCTCTTCGGAGACGTCGACAACTCGATGCGGATCGCCCGCGAGGAGATCTTCGGCCCGGTCGTCTGCCTGATCCCGTACGGGGACGAGGCGGAGGCTCTGCGGGTCGCCAACGACTCGGAGTTCGGGCTCAGCGGCAGCGTCTGGACCGGCGACGTCGAGCACGGCATCGACTTCGCGCGGCAGGTGCGGACCGGCACCTTCAACGTGAACACCTTCAGCCTCGACATGCTCGGACCGTTCGGCGGCTACAAGAACAGCGGCGTCGGGCGGGAGTTCGGCCCCGAGGGGCTGAGCGAGTACCTGGAGCACAAGATGATCCACCTCCCGGCAGGCTACGCACCCCCCGCGGCCGGTGCGTGATGGGTGACCGGTGGCACGTCGAGGTGGACCGTGGGGTCTGCATCGGCTCGGGGATGTGCGTGAACCACGCCCCGGACGGCTTCACCCTCGACTCGGCGCGGCAGTCGCATCCGCGGGTGGCGGAGACGGACGCGAGCGAGCCGGTGCTCGCGGCGGCCGAAGGGTGCCCGGTCGAGGCGATCGCGATCACCCTGCTGGGGAGCGGCGAGGCGGTGTTCCCTCCGGAGGAGTGAGCGGGCCGCCGGGGCGGGGGCCAGGGGCGGGCCCTTGGCTCCCGGTCCAGGCCCCCGGCGAGTTGCCGCGTGCGGCGCCGTTGCCGGGGGCCAGTCCCCGGACCCCTGCGCCTCAAACGCCGGCGGGGCTGGATGTGGCCGGCCCCGGCCCGCGGCCACCGCGCCGCCGGACCCGAAGGGCCGGCGCCGCGCCGAGATGCTGGCCTGCGTGGCGCCCTGGCAGGCGAGCGTGCTCGCCCGCGATGCCGTGAAGGGGTACGAGGCCACCATCGCGACGCTGGAGCGGCGCGGGTGGAAGCGCGGGGAGCGCCGGCAGGTCGACATGCTCACCCACACGACCCTGACGAAGCAGGGCTGGACGGTGCTCGCCCGCCGCTACGACTTCTCCGGCGGCAAGGGGCCCGGGCTCGGCATGCCCGACATGCTGTCCTTCATGGCCACGGACCAGGCGTGCGGGGAACGTTTCACGGACGCCGAGCTCGAAGAGGCCTTCGAGGACGACGAAGCACAGGGGTAGCCCCGCCCCCGCTACGGCGGGATCAGGACTTTTTCGGAACCGCCGCAGGGGTCGCCGTAGGGGGCTGCGGGGCCGTGAGGTCGATCAGGCGGCAGACCGTTTCGATGTCTATCTTCACCTGCGCGATCGAGGCCCGGCCCGACAGCCAGGTGATCAGGGCCGAGTGCCAGGTGTGCTCGATGACCCGGACCGCGGACAGCTGTTCCGCCGTCGGCGGGGCGTCCAGGCCCATGGCGTCCAGGATGATCGCCGTCGTCAGCCGGGAGACCGTGTCCACCTCGGGGCTCACGCTGCGGTCCGCGAAGGTGAGGGCCCGGACCATCGCGTCCGCCAGGTGCGGCTCGCGCTGCAGCGCGCGGAAGGCGCGCATCAGGGTCTCCGCGACCCGGGCCGCGGGCTCGTCCCCGGCCGGCGGGCGCTTGCGCAGCGTTCCGTGCATGTGCTGGAGCTGGTCCTGCATGGTGGCGACGAGCAGGTGCACCTTGGAGGGGAAGTACCGGTAGAGGGTGCCCAGGGCCACGCTGGAGGACTCCGCCACCTCGCGCATCTGCACCGCGTCGAAGCCGCCGCGGCTCGCGAGCTGGGCGCTGGCGTGCAGGATCCTCCTGCGGCGTGCCTCCTGGCGCTCCGTCAGGGGCGGAGACGCCGGTGTGGTGACGGCTGGGGTCACGGCCTTCGCTTCCGCTGTCATCTGTCCCGTTCCGGTTCCAAGGCGTTCCAGTTCCAAGGCGTTCATGCGTGTGCGGGGCTGCCGCCAGGTGCTCGCGCGCCCAGCATGGCAGGCGCCCGAGCCGTGGCGCGAATCACCCGCCACCCCTCTTACGGTGTGGTTTCCGGCCGGTAGATTCAATGCTCTTCAACGGATCAAGTCTGAAACTTGTTCTACATTATCCGAGCGGTTACGCTCCGGCGAAAGTGCAGGGAGAAGGGGGCCGAGAGTGACCGCAGAGGCCATGGTGACGAGCCCTCTCACGGGTCCGGCCGCCGACGGCAGCCGCCCGTTGCGGATCGCACTCCTCACCTATAAGGGGAACCCGTTCTGCGGTGGCCAGGGCGTCTACGTCCGCCACCTCGCGCGCGAGCTCGTGAAGCTGGGCCACACCGTCGAGGTCATCGGCGCGCAGCCCTACCCGGTGCTCGACACCGACGCCCTCACCGGCGCCGGCGCCACGCTCACCGAGCTGCCCAGCCTGGACCTCTACCGCAGCCCCGACCCGTTCCGCACCCCCAAGCGCGACGAGTACCGCGACTGGATCGACGCCGTCGAGGTCGCCACCATGTGGACCGGTGGATTCCCCGAGCCGCTGACCTTCTCGCTGCGGGCGCGCCGTCATCTGGCGGCCCGCGCAGGTGAGTTCGACGTGATCCACGACAACCAGACCCTCGGATACGGGCTGTTGGCGGACCTCGGTGCCCCGCTGGTCACCACCATCCACCACCCCATCACCGTCGACCGCGAGCTGGACCTGGCCGCCGCCAAGGACCGCAGGAAGCGCGCCTCCGTGCGGCGCTGGTACGGGTTCACGCGCATGCAGGGCCGCGTCGCACGCCGGCTGCCCTCCGTGCTCACCGTGTCCGGCTCCTCCAAGAAGGAGATCGCCGAGCACCTCGGCGTCCGGGGCGAGCGCATCCACGTCGTCCACATCGGAGCCGACACCGACCTCTGGTCGCCCGATCCCGCCGTGGCCGAGGTGCCCGGGCGGATCGTGACCACCTCCAGCGCCGACGTCCCGCTCAAGGGGCTCGTGCACCTCGTCGAGGCGCTCGCGAAGCTCCGTACCGAACAGCCCGACGCCCACCTCGTCGTCGTCGGCAAGCGCGCCGAACAGGGCCCGGTGGCCCGCGCGATCGAGACGTACGGACTCCAGGACGCCGTCCGCTTCGTCAAGGGCATCACCGACACCGAGCTCGTCGACCTCGTCCGCAGCGCCCAGGTCGCCTGCGTGCCCTCGCTGTACGAGGGCTTCTCGCTCCCGGCCGCCGAGGCCATGGCCACCGGCACCCCGCTGGTCGCCACCACCGGCGGCGCGATTCCCGAGGTCACCGGCCCCGACGGCGAGAGCTGCCTCGCGGTGCCGCCCGGCGACGCGGGCGCGCTGGCCGCCGCCCTGGGCCGGCTGCTGGGCGACGCGGAACTGCGCACCCGGCTCGGCGCCGCCGGCCGCGAGCGGGTGCTGTCCCGCTTCACCTGGGCCAAGGCCGCCGAGGGGACCGTCGTCCACTACCGCGCCGCCATCGAGCGGGCGGCGGCGGGCGCGCAGGCACCGAAGGCGCCCAAGGGCCCCAAGGCTGCGCATGCCGTGCCGGCCGCGCAGGCCCCGAAGGCCGCAACGACCCGGTGAACTCCACCTTCCGTCCGAAGCAGTTCCCCTCCCCACTCCGCGACCGCGAAGGCAGGACCACGTGCTGACCGTCGATTTCTCCCGGTTCCCGCTCGCCGCAGGCGACCGCGTACTCGATCTGGGCTGCGGCGCAGGCCGGCACGCCTTCGAGTGCTACCGGCGCGGCGCCCAAGTGGTCGCCCTCGACCGCAACGGCGAGGAGATCCGCGAGGTCGCCAAGTGGTTCGCCGCGATGAAGGAGGCCGGCGAGGCCCCGGCCGGCGCCACCGCCACCGCGATGGAGGGCGACGCCCTCGCGCTGCCCTTCCCCGACGAGTCCTTCGACGTCGTCATCATCTCCGAGGTGATGGAGCACATCCCCGACGACAAGGGCGTCCTCGCCGAGATGGTCCGCGTCCTGAAGCCCGGCGGGCGCATCGCCATCACCGTGCCGCGCTACGGCCCCGAGAAGATCTGCTGGGCGCTCTCCGACGCCTACCACGAGGTCGAGGGCGGCCACATCCGCATCTACAAGGCGGAGGAACTGCTCGGCAAGATGGAGTCCGCGGGCCTCAAGCCGTACGGCACCCACCACGCGCACGGCCTGCACTCGCCGTACTGGTGGCTCAAGTGCGCCTTCGGCGTCGACAACGACAAGGCGCTGCCCGTCAAGGCGTACCACAAGCTCCTGGTCTGGGACATCATGAAGAAGCCCGCGCTCACCCGGCTCGCGGAGCAGGCACTGAACCCGGTCATCGGCAAGAGCTTCGTCGCCTATGCCACCAAGCCGCACCTCCCCGTCGGCGCGGCCGCCGCCGAGGCCGTGGGCGCCGCGCAGTGAGCTCTCCCGAGCGCACCGCACCCGAACACCTGGTCCTGGACGGCGTACTGACCGCCGAGCAGGCCGCCGCCACCGTCGCCGGGATCCTCGCCGCGCAGCGCTCCGACGGGGCCATCCCCTGGTTCCGCGGGCACCACCTCGACCCGTGGGACCACACCGAGGCCGCCATGGCCCTCGACGCGGCCGGCGAACACGAGGCCGCCGAGCGGGCCTACGACTGGCTGGTGCGCCACCAGAACGAGGACGGCTCCTGGTACGCGGCCTACGCCGACCGCGAGGACGGGGTCGACACCCGCGAGCCGCAGGACGCGAGCCGGGAGACCAACTTCGTCGCGTACCTGGCCGTCGGCGTCTGGCACCACCACCTGTCCACCGGCGACGAGGCCTTCCTCGACCGGATGTGGCCCGCCGTGTACGCGGCCGTCGAGTTCGTCCTGCGGCTCCAGCAGCCCGGCGGCGAGATCGGCTGGAAGCGCGAGCCCTCCGGCGCGGACGTCGCCGACGCGCTGCTCACCGGGTCCTCCTCCATCCACCAGGCGCTGCGCTGCGCACTGGCGATCGCCGAGTACCGGGGCGATCCGCAGCCCGACTGGGAACTGGCCGCGGGCGCCCTCGGGCACGCGATACGCCGGCACCCGGAGCGGTTCCTGGACAAGTCCCACTACTCCATGGACTGGTACTACCCCGTCCTCGGCGGGGCGCTGACCGGTGCGGAGGCCAAGGCCCGGATCGAGGAGCGGTGGGAGGAGTTCGTCGTCCCGGACCTCGGCGTACGGTGCGTGCTGCCGAACCCCTGGGTGACCGGCGGGGAGTCCTGCGAACTGGCGCTCGCGCTGTGGGCGACGGGGGAGTCGGACCGGGCCCTGGAGATCCTGCGCTCCATAGGCCACCTGCGGGCCGACAACGGCATGTACTGGACCGGGTACGTCTTCGACGACCGGGCGGTCTGGCCCGTGGAGCAGACCACCTGGACGGCGGGCTCGCTGCTCCTCGCGGTGGCCGCCCTCGGCGGCGACGAGGCCACCGGCACGGTCTTCGGCGGCCTGACGCTGCCGGCCGGCCTGGAGCCGGACTGCTGCGGCTGAGCCGCCTCTTCTGATCTTGCCGGGCCCGCCCGAGTACGGATCGTCCCCCGGCCCGTGCCGGGGGACGGACACCGGCACGGGCCTGTCAGAGGCCGTGGGCGTGCCGGTCAGGGGGCGCGGGGGTGCGGGCGCGCCGGTCAGCGGCGGTCAGCGCCGGTCAGCGGCGGTAGAGACGGCCGGCAATGGCGTGGCCGATGACGAGGTAGGCGACGGCCGCGATGCCGTAGCCGACCACCACCTGGATCCAGTCTCGGTCGAAGGTGAACAGGTCGTAGGACCAGCCGGCCAGCCAGCTCGCCGCACCGTGGATGAAGTCGACCAGTCCGTTCCCCTGGTTGGCGTCCAGCAGGTACAGCAGGATCCACAGGCCGATGATGAAGGCCATGACGTCCGCCACGACCGCGACGGCGCGGCCCGCCTGGCTGCTTCCTCTGGTGTGCACTCGCGTGTGTGTGGGCATGCCGCTCGTGTTGCCGCATTCGGGCCGGGTAAACCCGAAGAAGTCGGAGACCTGAAGGCGGAGACCCGAAGGCGGAGACCCGAAGGCGTAGACCCGAACGGGTCGCCCGGGTGGCGGAGTCGGGTGGCCGGGGTGAGGCTGCGGGGGACGCCTCAGTCCCCGGAGGAAACCCGTGTCCGTACCCACCACAGCCGTCCGTTTCCGCCGTGCCCTCACGGCGGTGCTCCTGTCCTGTGCCCTGCTCGGCGGTGCCACCGCCTGCGGCTCGGGCGGTGGCGACAAGACCGCCGCCGGTCAGGCCGACGAGGTCTCGGTGGCCATGGCCGCGTTCGCCGAGGCCGACGCCGCGGCTTCCGCCGAGGACGCGGAAGCGGCCGCCGCCACGCCCTCGGCCAGCACCCCGGAAGAGAAGCAGAAGTTCGCCAAGACCCGCTTCGTCGCCAACGCGGGGCTCGCGGCCGGTGCCACTTACCAGTGGATCATCAAGCCGTACAAGGCCGGCAAGTTCAAGAAGGGCGCCAAGGGCCGCACCTTCGCCCTGGTCAAGGCGGGGCTCGCGGGCGCCTTCGCCTACAACCGGCTGAAGGCGGCGAGCGAGAACGCCAAGGGCGACCCGCTGCTGTCGAAGGCCGTGGGCCCGCTGACGGCGGGCATCGACTCCCTCAAGGGGCTCGGCTCCAAGCTGCGCAAGGGCCAGGCGGGCGACGGCGACATCGGTGCCTTCGAGGACGTCATCAACAGCGTGAAGGAGGCCGGGAAGAGCGCGGGCGCCACGGTGACCGACAAGATCCCGAGCGCCGGGCAGCTGACCGGCTGAACCAGCTGAGCGCAGCCGGCGGCTCCTCGGAGCCGCCGCCCTGGAACAGGCCGGACCGGAGCATTCCGGTCCGGCCTGTTCCTGTTCCACCTGTTTGAATGGGGCGGTGATCGAGTACGTGGTCCTCGCCGGCGCCGCCGCCGGAACCGCCTGGCTGATGCGCCGCAAGCACCTCCGGCGCCAGGCCGTCGCGCCCGTTCCCGGCATCCCGTGCATGGCGCGACGGCCCGCGGGCACCGGCCGCTGGCGCAGCGGCCGGGTCTACGCGGACCGGGGCGCGGCCCGCTGGGTGCCGAGCCGGGGCGAGCCGGTGTCCCTGACCGGCGGCCGGGCCGCCGGCGTACGGGCTCCCTCCGTGAAGGAGGGGATCTCCATCAACCCCGGCTCGCGGATCGTGACCTGCGAGTTCGAGGCCGACGGCATCGCGGGCGGCATGGAGATCGCCGTGATGCCGCTGGACCTGCGGGAACTGCTCGCCGCGGTGGAGCAGTCGGACGCGGGGGCGGCGGGGGCGGCGGGGGCGGCGGGGACGACAGGAGCGACAGGGACGGCAGGGACCGACTCGGACTAGGCCGTCCCTTCGTCGCGCCGCCCGCCGCGGAAGCGCCCGGGCGGGATCCCGTGGGCCCGTTTGAAGGCGTGGGCGAAGGCGTACTCCGAGGTGTAACCGGAGCGGGCCGCCAGGACCGACAGGGGCGTGTCGGTGGTGCGCAGCAGGCGCGCGGCCGTGGTCATGCGCCACCACGTCAGGTAGGCGAGTGGCGGCTGCCCGACGCGTTCGTGGAACCGGCGGGCGAACGCGGCCCGCGACAGCCCGGCCCGTGCCGCCAGGGAGGCGACCGTCCAGGGGTGCTCCGGTTCGCCGTGGACGGCCGCCAGCGCGGCGCCGACGGCGGGGTCGGCGAGCGCCGCCGCCCAGCCCGTCCGCCCGGCCTTCCCGTCGGGACCGCCGGCTCCATCGGCTCCACCGGCTCCACCGGCCCCATCGGCCCCGCCCGGTCCGGAAATCCCGCCCACGTGTGCCCGCAGGACGTACAGCAGCAGCACGTCCAGCAGGGCCGGGAGCAGCGTGTCCGTCCCCAGCCCGGGCTCCTCGGCCTCCCGGGCCAGCAGGGCCACCGCCTCGGTCGCGCCGGGCTGCCCGCCCGGCAGGTGGAGCACCTCGGGGAGCTCGCGCAGCAGCGGGTGAGCGAACTCCGCCTCGATCCGGTACCCGCCGCACAGGGTCACGGTGACCGGCCCGGCGCCCGGTTCCCCGACGGTGTCCCGGACGAGCAGGGCGGGTTTGCGGGTGGGGTCCCAGCGGGGTTCGGCCGGTTCCGCCGACGGCTCGCCGAGCAGGGTGTACCCGTGCCCGTGCGGCAGGAACAGCACGTCCCCGGGGTTCAGGCGGACCGGCCCCGAGGCGGTCTCCAGCAGGCAGCTCCCGCTGAGCACCACCTGGAACCCGGCGGACCCGGGGACCGCGGGGAACCGTTGGCCCCAGGGCGCGTGCCACCGTACGAGCGCCGACGTGGGCCTGCCCGTACGCATGAGCGCGATGACATCGCTGAGTACGTCCACGCCCGGCAGCTTAGACGGGTGCGCAGGAAACATGGATCCTCGCACATGGATCGTCTTCCTCCCGGCTCATAGCGTGGGGTCATGAACGCACCCCGACAGTCCGCCGCCACGATGCTCGCGGCCCGCATCCACGCCTACGGCGGCCCCGCCGTCATCCGCCACGAGGAGGTGCCGGTCCCCGTCCCGGCTCCCGGCGAGGTCCTCGTGGAGGTGGCGGCCACCTCCTTCAACCCGTCCGAACTCGCCCTGCGCGCCGGGTGGCTGCGGGAGGTCCTGCCCCTGGACCTGCCGTACGTCCCGGGCTGGGACCTGGCCGGCACGGTCGTCACCACCGGGGAACGGGTGATCGGCCGGCTGGACGCGGGCGGAACCGCCGCCCCGTACGTGTCCGTCGCCCCCGGACTGCTGGTCCCCGCCCCCCGCTCCCTCCCCCTCACGGCGGCGGCCGCGATCCCGGTGGCCGGACTGACGGCCTGGCAGGCGCTGTTCGAGGCGGCCGGGATCGGCCCGGGCAGCCGGATCCTGATCAACGGGGCCGGCGGCGGTGTGGGCGCCTTCGCCGTGCAGCTCGCGCGCTGGGCCGGGGCCACCGTCGTGGCGACCGCGAGCCCGCGCAGCGCCCCGGCGGTGTGGCGGTACGGGGCCCGGCGGGTGATCGACCACACGGCCGGTCCGCTCCACGCGGCCCTGGAGGGCGAACTCCTGGACGCCGTGCTCAATCTGGCCCCGATCGCCCCGCAGGCCGCCGCCGCCCTGCCGGCCCTCCTCGGACCGGGCGGCGTGGCGGTCTCCGTGGCGACCCCGATCCCCGGCGGCATCCACCTGGTGGCCCGCCAGGACACCGGGCAGCTCGCGCGCCTGGTCGAGCTGGTCGACGCGGGCGACCTGGAGGTCGGCCCCGCCGCGGTCCGTCCGCTGGCCGACCTGGCCGACGTACACGCGGAAGCGGAAGCGGGAACCCTCGTCCGCGGAAAGACGATCCTGGTTCCGGACCCGAGCCGGCGCACCGCCTAGTGCTCTCTTCCGGCCTAGGTGTTCAGCTCCGCCAGGACCCGCAGGGTGTGCGGGTCGGGGGCGGTCAGGAGCAGGTCGGTCACCGGGCCCTTGCGCCACAGCTCCAGGCGTTCGGCGATCCGTTCCCGCGGGCCGACCAGGGAGATCTCGTCCGCGAAGGCGTCCGGGACGGCCATGACGGCCTCTTCCTTGCGTCCGGCCAGGAACAGCTCCTGGATCCGGTGCGCCTCCTCCTCGTAGCCCATCCGGCCCATGAGGTCGGCGTGGAAGTTGCGTGCCGCGTGCCCCATTCCGCCGATGTAGAAGCCCAGCATCGCCTTGACCGGGAGCAGTCCCTCGGAGACGTCGTCGCAGACCTTGGCCCGCGCCATCGGGGCGATCATGAACCCCTCGGGGAGCTCGGACAGCGAGGCCTGGTAGACGTCCGTGCGGGTCGGCGACCAGTAGAGGGGGAGCCAGCCGTCCGCGATGCGGGTGGTCTGGGCGATGTTCTTCGGGCCCTCCGCGCCGAGCAGGAGGGGCAGGTCCGCCCGCAGCGGGTGGGTGATGGGCTTGAGCGGCTTGCCGATGCCGGTGCCGTCCGCGCCCCGGTACGGATGGCTGTGGAAGCGGCCGTCCAGCTCGACCGGGGCCTCGCGGCGCAGCACCTGGCGGATGACGTCCACGTACTCCCGGGTCGCCGTCAGGGGGCTGGAGGGGAAGGGGCGCCCGTACCAGCCTTCGACCACCTGCGGCCCGGACAGGCCGAGGCCCAGCATCATCCGGCCGCCGGACAGGTGGTCCAGGGTCAGGGCCTGCATGGCGGTGGCGGTGGGGGTGCGGGCGGCCATCTGCGCGATGGCGGTGCCCAGGCGGATCCGCGAGGTGTGCGCGGCGATCCAGGTGAGCGGCGTGAAGGCGTCCGAGCCCCAGGCCTCGGCGGTCCACACGGAGTCGTAGCCGAGGTTCTCGGCTTCGGCGGCGAGGTCGAGGTGGTCCGGATTGGGGCCGCGGCCCCAGTAGCCGAGTGCGAGTCCGAGGCGCATGTGACGGTCCCCTCCACGAATCTGACGATGCGTCAGGTGACTGTAGGGCAACGGCCCCCCGCCCGGAAGGGCGGGGGGCCGTCGTCACGTCGTACGGGCCAGTCGTGCGGGCCGAGTCGTACGGGCTGCGTCGTGCGTGCGGGCTCGCGGGATCAGCCGCGCTGAATGCCCGAGGTGTCGTTCAGGACGCCGCGGCGGCCGTCCTGGGTCTGGGCGATCAGGGTGGCCGGACCGCGCTGTTCCACGGCCAGGTACCAGGTGCCGGGCGCGAGCTCCGCGATCGGGGCGGGGTTGCCGTCCTCGGCGAAGAGCGGACGGGCCACCGGAACGGCGAACCAGAACGGAGTGAAGTCCGCCGCCGGGGCCGGCTGCGGGGCGGCGTCCTGCGGGGTCTGGGGCTGCTCGTGGCCGCCGCCGTAGGGCGGGACCGGCTGCGGGGCGGCCCCGTACGGCTGCGGCTCCTGGCCGCCCGGGTATCCGTACCCGGCGCCCGGCTGCGGCTGGCCGCCGTACGGCGGGACGGCCGCGGCGGCGGGCTTCGGGTCCGGCACGAGCTGCGCGGCGAGCGCGGGGATCTTCGGGCCGAAGAGGGTCACGCCGGCCAGCGCCGCCGTGGCGAGGAAGGCGATGACGGCGCCCGCGCCGAGGTCGTTCCCCGTCGGGCAGATGATCAGCCCCCACAGCGCGGACCAGGCGGCCGCGACGGAGAGCACCGTGCCCCAGGCCTGGAAGGGAAGGCCCAGGAGCTGGCGTCCGGCGGGCTGCAGGCGTCCGGCGACGAGCAGGCCGACGGCGATGAACGCGATCAGGAAGATGCTCGGCAGCACCAGGCCGTACGAGTCGGTGTCCCACGCGCTCTCTGTGTCGACGTTGGTCACGGAATAGAAATCGAGGAACGAGGCGATGAACAGCAGCGCCGCTGCTCCGATCACCACGCCGTCGCCTCGAGTGAGGGAGCGGATGTTCACGTCTTAGGTGTCCTTCTCGGTCTCGGTCGTCTCGTGGTGCCGTGGGCGCCCGCCGTGAAGCAGGGGGCGGGCGGCACCATGGTACGGAGCTTTGCCGCGGCCGAGAGGAGCGGGGCTGCGGGCCGTCCGGAGGGACGGTCCTGGTGGCCCTACCCGCCGAGGAAGCCGACGATGCCGTCCGCGATGCCCTGGGCCGCTTTCTGGCGCCACTCCGGACTCGACAGCTGCGCCGCGTCCTTGGCATCACGCATGTTGCCGCATTCGATGAACACCTTGGGCCGGGTCGAGAGGTTCAGTCCGCCCAGATCGTCGCGGACGACCAATCCGGTACCGCCGCCCAGGTAGTTGGCGGGCGCGGAACCGGTGGTTCGGGCGAAGTTCCCGGCGATCCGCTCGCCGAGCTGCCGGGACGGTCCGACGATCTTCGCGGTGTCGGCGCCGCCGCCCTTGACCTTGGCGGGGAGGATGACGTGGAAACCGCGGCTGCCGGACGAGACCCCGTCCGCGTGGACGGAGACCACGGCGTCGGCGGCGGCCTCGTTGCCGATGCGGGCGCGCTCGTCGATGCACGGGCCGAAGGGGCGTTCCTTGCCGGCCTCGTGGGTGAAGACCACCTTGAGGCCCTTGGCCTCCAGGACGGTGCGCAGGCGCCGGGACACGTCCATGCTGAACTCGGCTTCCATGTAGCCGGAGTTGGTGGTCGTGCCGGTGGTGTCGCACTCCTTGCGGTTGGTGCCGATGTCCACCTGGCGGTTGATCTCCGTGGTGTGCTTGAAGTTGCCCGTGTTGTGGCCGGGGTCGATGACGACGGTGCGGCCCGCGAGGCCCTTGGCGGCGGCGGGACTCGGAGCGCTGCCGGTCCCTCCGGGGGTCGCACCGGGGGCCGGGCTCCCGGCCGGAGCCGATGCGGAGGGCGTCGACGCGGAGGGTGCCGGTGCGGAGGGCGCCGCCGCCGACGCCGAGAGCGGCA
Organism: Streptomyces sp. NPDC059957; assembly: GCF_042730015.1. NCBI lineage: Bacteria > Bacillati > Actinomycetota > Actinomycetes > Kitasatosporales > Streptomycetaceae > Streptomyces > Streptomyces sp. NPDC059957. The sequence goes on from NZ_JBHWMB010000020.1 coordinate 77,188, forward strand.
TCACGATCCGGGGCGGCCGCGAGTCGTCGCCGGCGCCCCCGCCCAGCGCCTCGGTCAGTACCCACCCGGCGAGAGCGGCCGGGGCGATCGCGGCCGCCGCGACGACCAGGGTCGACCGGCGGGCGTACCAGGGCCGGTCCGGACTGATGGACGTCGAGGACTCGGGGAGCGGCGGGGAGCTTTCGTCGTAGCGCACCCGGCGATGCTAGACCGGAGGTCGGTCGGGTGTACGGACCCTGGGCCATCCGGGGGCGCGGTGCGCTTATATGCTCCGCGAACCTGCTGCACCCCGGGGCTGGTGCATCCGGGGGGCCTGTCCACCCCGGGACCTGTCCACCCCGGGGCCTGTCCACCCCGGGACCTGTCCACCCCGGGACCGGGTGTGCCCCGGCCCTGGCGTGCCCCGGCCCTGGCGTGCCCCGGACCTGGCGTGCCCGGGGCCTGGGGTGTCCAGGGCCTGTCTTGCCCGGGCCTGTTGTGCCCGGGACCTGGCGCGCCCGGGCCTGCCTCGCCCGGGACCTGGCGCGCCCGGGCCTGCCTCGCCCGGGACCTGGCGGGCCCGGACCTGGCGTGCCCGGGACCTTGAGTGCCGTGTGCGGGTGCGCCGCAGTTGCCGGGGGTGCTGCCCCCGGACCCGGCCCCCGGACCCTGCCCCCGGACCCCCGCGACTCGAACGCCGGCGGGGCTGGGTTTCGCTCGGGTCAGATGCCCTCGCCCGTGCGGCGCAGCACGCGCAGGGAGTCGGTCACGGAGACCTCCTCGAAGGCGCCGGATGCCAGGGCGCGCACGTAGATGCGGTACGGGGCCTGGCCGCCGTCGGCCGGGTCGGGGAACACGTCGTGGATCACCAGCGTGCCGCCCTCGGCGACGTGCGGGGCCCAGCCCTCGTAGTCGCCCGTGGCATGCTCGTCGGTGTGGCCGCCGTCGATGAAGACCAGGCCGAGCTTGCCGCCCCAGGCCGCGGCGACCTGCGGGGAGCGGCCGACGATCGCGATGACGTGGTCCTCCAGGCCGGCCTTGTGCAGGGTTCGGCGGAAGGTGGGCAGGGTGTCCATCAGCCCGATCTCCGGGTCGACGACGCTCGGGTCGTGGTACTCCCAGCCGGGCTGCTGCTCCTCGCTGCCCCGGTGGTGGTCCACGGTGAGCGCGCTCACCCCCGCCTCGCGGGCGGCGTCGGCGAGCAGGATCGTGGAGCGCCCGCAGTAGGTCCCGACCTCCAGCAGCGGCAGCCCGAGCCGCGCGGCGGAGGCCGCGGCCTCGTACAGGGCGAGCCCTTCCCCTACGGGCATGAACCCCTTGGCGGCCTCGAAGGCGGCGAGGGTCTCCGGCTTGGGGCTGGCCATGGTGTTCCTCCTGCGGGGTGGGCGGCATACGGCGTACGTACGTCGCCGCACACCGGCGGCCCATCGTGCCTTACCCGCTGGTAGGACGCCATGCCCGGGCCTGCTCACGCCGCCGGGAGGTGGCCGGGAAGGTCGGGCAGACGACATAAACCACTGTCGTCTATCCAGTCGCGACAGTTTTACTTGTCATTCCGAACCTCGGCAGGTAAACATGTCGCATGGATGAATCGGCATCGATCCCGACCCCCGACAGGAACGACGAGGACTTCTGGGCCACTGTCATGGCCCTGGTGGAGCCCGCCTGGAGCGAGCCCGCCGCGAACGAGGCGTTCGACATGGACGACCAGGTGCTCGACGCGGTCCGCCCGCTGGCGCAGCGCATCTCCACGCGCGCGCAGGCCTACCGGGCCGCCGGCCAGCCCTTCGACTCCGCCCTCATGGCCGCCCCCGACGTACAACTGGCCATGCTGCGGGCGCTCTACGAAGCCAAGCGGTCCGTCGACCGGATGGCGGAGAGCGCCGCGACCGTCGCCGGCCGCAGCGGGGCCAGCTATACGCAGCTCGGCGCGGCCTGGGGCGGCATCAAGCGCCAGTCCGCCCGCCTCAAGTGGCCCCACGCGGTGGCGAAGCGGTCCGCCAGCGAGTCCATCCCGCTGCGCTATGCGGGCGGCACCGCCGTCATCCACCACGACCCGGACGCCGAAGCCTGGTGGTACACGGCCGCCGCCGCGGACGGACAGGAGGAGGAGTCGGAAGCCGTGCACCCCACGTACGCCGAGGCCATCGCCGGGGCGACCGAATTCCTCCTGAGCCGCGCCCGGCCGGACGGGCCGGCTTCCTGACCCTCCTTCCGGTCAGCGGCCGAAGAGGCGGGAGAGGGTGCCGCTCCCCGGACCGGCGTCGCGGCGGCGCTCGCGCAGTGCGCGGCGCAGGTACGCGCGGGTGTCTGTGACCTCCTGGGTCAACCAGTCGCCGCTGCCGAAGACGAAGGGGAGCCGGTGCAGCAGCGGGTTGACGAGGCTCAGGGCGCGCTCGGGGTCCCCCGCCTCGCCGATGCTGCGGATCACGCGGTGCGCCACCTCCGGGTCGCCGTGCTCCACGAGCTCCTCCACGTCCGGAAACAGTCGTAGGTACAGCGGTGCGGCCGCCGCGAGGTCACCGACCAGCCACGCGTCGTGCGCCAGCCGGCGCCGTACGTCGAGCAGGATCGGACTGTCGGAGGGCAGGGCCCGTTCCAGCCCGGGCAGTAGCGGCCCCAGCAGGGCGCGTTCCCCCTCAGCCCGTTCGGGGGTACGGGCGTCCCACTGGCCGTCGCGGTCGTGGGAGCCCCGCTGCATCGCCGACGCCAGGTAGTACCGTGCGGTCATGGTCACCGGGTCGTGGGGGCCGAGCACCCGGACCGCCTGCTCAATGATCTCGTGCAGCTCCCCCTCGTGGCGGTGGCCGTCGCCGGGGCCGTGGGCAGCGGCTTCCCCGACGTACGCGACGCGCGCGGTGATCGTGTCGTGGTGTTCCAGGCCGAGGACCCGCACCATGCGGGGCAGGATGCGCTCCAACTCGACTCCGGCCTGCCCTCGTACGCGCACCGCCCGGTGGTACGCGGCCCGCACCGTCAGCGGGTCGTTCGCGCCGAGTTCATCCGCCGAGTCGGCGGCGAGCATGCCCAGCCGTTCCACGAGGTCGGCCGGGCCGTCCGCCAGGAGCCGCTCCAGGCGCCGCCGCAACAGGGCCCGGACAGGATCGGCCGACGGCTGCGCCCCGAGGACGTGGACGGTCGGGGAGTAGGACGGCACCGGGGGTGCCGAGGAGGGGGTCACTGCCGGGCCGGGAGAAGGCGTCACGGCGGGCGCGGACGGTGTATCGCCCCGGGCGATCTCCGCGAGCCGCCGTGCCACCGCGTGCGCATCGGCGGGGCGGTTCCCGGGGTCTTTGGCGAGCAGTTCGAGTACGAGGCCGTCGAGGCCGGGGGGCAACCCCGGCCGGAGCGAGCCGGGGGAGGGCGGCTCGACTGTCAGGTGCTGGGCGAGGAGCTCGTGCATCTCGCGTGCCGGGAAGGGGCGTTGGCCGGTGAGCAGCTCCATCAGGACGCAGCCCAGCGCGTACAGGTCGCTGCGGCCGTCCACGGATACCCCGTTCCCACCACCCGTCCAGCGCTCCGGGGCCATGTACGGGAAGGAGCCGATGATCATGCCCGTGCCCGTCAGCTCCGTACCGGGGCCGCCCCGGGCCTTGGCGATGCCGAAGTCGAGTACCTTCGCCACCCCGTTCCCGACCACCATCACATTGGCCGGCTTGATGTCCCGGTGGATGATTCCGGCGTCGTGCGCGGCCCCGAGGGCGTCCGCGATCTGCCGCGCCCACTCAAGGGCGTCGGCGAGGGGCGGTACCTCGTCGTCCAGGATCTCGGCGAGGCTGCGCCCCGGGAGCAGCTCCATGACCAGGAACACCGTGCTGCGCCCCGAGCGTTCGGTGTGGCCGAAGTCGTGGATGGTGGCGATGTGGGGATGGGCGAGGCTTCCGGCGAGACTGGCCTCCCGCTCGAACCGGCGGGTGTCCTCGTACGTCAGTGGGTACCCGATCTTGACGGCGACCAGGCGGCCCACCCGGCGGTCCGTGGCCCGCCACACCTCGCCGAACCCGCCCCGGCCGAGCAGCTCCTCCAACTCGTACCGGTCTTCGATCAGTTCCCGCACTGGCTCGTCTCCCCGCCACGATCCTCGTCCCGCCGAGGTGAAGCCTATGTCCGGCGGCGTTCTGCCAGGTCGCGCTTCGGGCCCGGAACGCTCGGCTACGCGCGCCCCGTGAGGAAGGTCGCCAGGCGGGCCGCGTGTGGGGGCGGGGCCGACGGGTGGAGGAGTTCCGTGCGGTGGACCAGGCGGGGGGTGCGGACCGGGATTGCCGTGGTGCCCGGGAAGACGGCCGCCAGGGAGAGGGGGAGGGCGGTCAGGCCGTGGCCGGCGGCGGCCAGGGCGGCCAGGGCGTGGGGGTCGGTGCCGTGGTGGCGGATCCGGGGGTGGAAGCCGGGGGTGTGGCTGACCTCGCGGAGCCGGGCGAGGGGGACCGCCGTGTCGGGGGCGTCGATCCACTGCGCCTGCGCGAGGTCGGGCAGCCGGACCGAACTGCGCCGCGCCAGGGGGTGGTCGTGCGGGAAGAGCACCGCCAGGGGCTCCTCGGTGACCGCGAGGGTGACGGTGGGGCCGAGGTCCGGCAGCGGGAGGGGGTCGCTGGGCGCGGCCACCCCGTCCACGAGGCCGAGGTCGGCGCGGGCGGTCAGGACCCCCTCGACCACCGTGTCCCGGCCCACGACGTGGACGTCCACCTCCACCGGCCCCGCGGCGCGCAGCCGGGCCAGGGCCCGCGCGAGGGCCGGGCCGAAGGCCGCGGGGGAACAGGCCAGCGTCAGCCGGGCGTCGGGGGCCCGGTGCAGGCGGGCGATGTCGGCGCGGGCCGCGTCCAGGCGCAGGAGCAGCGCGGGGGCGTGCTCCATCAGCCGGAGCCCCGCCTCGGTGGGGGCGACGGGCCGGCGTTCGACCAGCCTGGCGCCCAAGTCGGCTTCGAGCGCCGCCATGTGCTGGGAGACGGCCGACTGCGTGTAGCCGAGGACCGAGGCCGCGGTGGAGAAGGAGCGGTGTTCGAGGACCGCGACGAAGGTGCGGAGGAGATGCGGATCCATGCGCATCAGTATCGCTTATGCGGGTAGTGAGGATCATCGTTGGACGTGATGGGCCGGGGACTCGGAGGATGGTCGTCATGAACGCGAACCACGCCGCCGCACCCACCGCCCGCATCGCGCTGATCGCGGACCGCTCCGACGCCGTACGCTCCCACGCCCGCATCCCCGGCCTGCTGGAGGCACTGCGCCTGCGCGAGGGCCTGGACCTGGACGCCTACTGGATCCCCACCGAGGAAGCGGGTCAGGGCGTGGACGGCTTCGACGCCGTCTGGGTCCTCCCCGGCAGCCCCTACCGCAGCGAGGACGGGGTGCTCACGGCGATCCGGGACGCCCGCGAGAACGGCATCCCCTTCCTCGGCACCTGCGGCGGCTTCCAGCACGCCCTGCTGGAGTTCGCCCGTACCGTTTGCGGTCTCGACCGGGGCGCCCACGCAGAGAACGACCCGGGGGCCGCCGAGGCGGACGCGGTGGTCGTCCAGCTGGCCTGCTCGCTCGTGGGCCACGAGGGGACCGTACGGGTCACCCCTGGCTCCCGCGCCGCCCGGCTGCTCGGCGCGGACCGCACGCAGGCCCGCTACCACTGCAACTACGGCCCCAACCCGCTCCACTTGGACCTGCTGCGGGCGCACGGCATGACCTTCACCGGCGCCGACGAATCCGGCGACATCCGCATCGCCGAACTCGCCGAGCACCCCTTCTTCCTGGCCACGCTCTTCCAGCCCGAACTGGACGGCGACGGCACCCGCGCCCACCCGATCGTCACAGGCCTGGCGGCGGCAGCCGTCGAGCACGCGCGGAGCCGCTAGTCGCCGGGGGAGGGACGTCGCACTCGAACCACACCGTCTTGCCGGTGGAGTTCGCGTCCGCGCCCCAGCGGTCGGTCACCGCCTCGACCAGGAGCAGGCCGCGCCCGCCCTCACTCAGCTCCCCGGAGTCGGGAGCCGGTCGTGGGGGCGTCGGGCAGCCGTCCGAGACCTCCACGCGCAGCCCGTCCGGCTGCCGCAGGATGAGGACCGCGCAGCCGCGCCCGGGTACGTGGCGCACGACGTTGGCGACCAGCTCGGTGAGCGCGAGCTCCGCGGCGTCGGCCAGGGCGTCGAGTTCCCACTGGGTGAGGAACATCCGCAGGATGCGGCGCATGTGCCGGGCGGAATGGTCACCGACGGTGAAGCCCATGCGATAGCTGTCGTCAATTCCTGCTGATGAATGACCAGTTGCGAGATTCATGACTTCAGAGTGGGGCGGCGTCGTTACGCTCGGCTATGGACCGAAACGAACGCCGTGAGGCGTGTGCTTGGAGGTGACCGCTCCATGGTCAACGTCCGTGACCTCGATCCCAGCGCCTCTCCGCTGGACTACTACGGCGCGGAACTGCGCCGCCTACGGGAGGCCGCCGGCCTCAAACAGGGCCAGCTCGGGAGCATCGTCTTCTGCGGAGCCTCGCTGATCGGCCAGATCGAGACGGCGAGAAAGGTACCGACCCGGGACTTCTCGGAACGGGTCGACGCGGCACTGGGTACGGGTGGTGTGTTCTCCCGGCTGGTGGGGTTGGTCCTACGGAGCCAGTTGCCCGCGTGGTTCCAGGCGTACGCGGAGATGGAGGCGCGGGCTACGTACATCTCCACGTTCCAGGCGCAGCTGGTGTACGGGCTGTTGCAGACGCAGGCGTACGCGCGGGCGATCCTCGGGGTCCGGGGCGACGAGGGTCTCGACGGGAAGGTCGCCGCCCGCATGGAGCGGCAGCGGATCATGGACCGGAGCGAGCCGCCGCTGATGTGGGTGGTACTGAGCGAGGCGGTCCTGCATCAGGAGATCGGCGGCCGGGAGGTGATGCGGGAGCAACTTGGGCACTTGTTGGAACTTCAGAGTCGGGAGTGGGTGCGGGTGCAGATCCTGCCCTTCGAGGTGGGTGCGCACGCCGGGCTGATGGGCTCGTTCACAGTCCTACGCTTCGAGGGCGATCCGGATCTCGTGTATACCGAGGACTTCGTGCAGGGGCACATGACGGCCAATCCGCAAGTCCTCAGGGAAGGTTCGCTCCGTTACGATCACTTGCAGGCCGCCGCTCTCTCCGTGGAGGGCTCGGCGGCACGGATCGCCCGTGTGATGGAGGAACGCTATGGACAGCATCCAGGACCTGACGGGCGCGCGCTGGCGTAAGTCCTCGTACAGCTCGGACACTGGTGGTCAGTGCGTCGAGTGCACCCCGCTCGGCGACGCTGCCTGGCGCAAGGCCTCATACAGCGGTGACACAGGCGGCGAGTGCGTAGAGATCGCCACCCAGCCCTGCCAGATCGCAGTCCGGGACTCCAAGGTCCCCGACGGCCCTACCTTTACCGTCGCCCCCGCAGCCTTCGCGGAGTTCGTCCGCAGCCTCTGACGGCGTGCCGCTGCTCCCGCCGCTCGCGGCGGCCGGAGCAGCGGGGGCCGATGGCCTACGCGGTGTCGTCCAGGCCGGTGATGACCTGGCTGTCGACCCCGATGGTCAGATGGATGTCGCTCGTGGTGCCGTCCTCCCAGGTGTAGGTCACGAGGACCTTCGCGTCTCCGTTCGCCTGGCTCTTCTCCCCCAGGTCGTAGGACTTGGGGGATTCCTGCCGGCGGAAGACCGGGTTCACCTTGTGCGTCCCCTCCCAGCCGTAGAGGGCCGCGTCGCGTCTACGCCGGTCACGGCGGATACGGCCTCAAGTAGGTCCGGGTCCTCCCTGGAGGGCCGGACGAACGGGGGGTGGGGGGGGGGGGGGGGGG
>NZ_JBHWMB010000020.1:84961-112341 GCF_042730015.1 Streptomyces sp. NPDC059957
CACCACCCCCCGTCCTCTTGGCGGTTGACGAACTGCCTCTACCCTTGGCCCAGTTCGACGGGCCGGGCCGACCGGCAGGCCGCAGGGGATCACCGGGGGACGGGCAGCATGGGCAGCGGGACCGGCAAGGGGCAGGGCGGCGGCAGCGATGACAACGTCGACGGCGGCATAAAGCCGCTCTTGGCGGGGGATCCGAGCCGGATCGGGCCGTACCTCCTGCTCGGGCGGCTCGGCGCCGGTGGGATGGGCCGGGTGTTCCTGGCCCGGTCCGAGGGCGGGCGTACGGTCGCGGTGAAGGTGGTGCACGAGGAGCACGTGGCCGACGCGCAGTTCCGGGCCCGCTTCCGCCGCGAGATCGACGCCGCCCGGAAGGTGGGCGAGCGGTACACCGCGCCCGTCCTGGAGGCGGACCCCGACGCCGAACGGCCCTGGGTGGCCACCGGATACGTACCCGGACTCTCGCTGGAACAGATCGTGCGCCGGCACGGCCCCCTGCCCGTGTCCTCCGTACACGCCCTCGCGGACGGGCTGCTGCACGCGCTGAAGGACATCCACACGGCGGGGATCGTGCACCGCGACCTCAAGCCGTCGAACGTGATGCTGACCGTCGAGGGCAGCCGGGTCATCGACTTCGGGATCTCGCGCGCCCTGGAGACCTCCGTCGAATCGCTGCTCACCAGTACCGGCATGGTCGTCGGCTCGCCCGGGTTCATGTCGCCCGAGCAGGTGCGCGGGCAGCGGGCCGGGGCGAAGAGCGACGTGTTCACGCTCGGCTGTGTCCTGATGTACGCGGCCACGGGTGAGCTGCCCTTCGGGCACGGCGCCAGCAACCAGCACGCGGTGATGTTCCAGATCGTGGAGGGCGAACCGGCCCTGGAGCGGGTAGCCGATTCCTCCCTGCGCGCGCTCATCGGCCGCTGCCTGGTCAAGGGCGTCGAGGAACGGCCCGGCGTGGACGAGCTGCTGGCGGACCCGGAGCGGGTCCGCCCCGCGGTGCGCGGCGGGGCGTGGCTGCCGCCCGAGGTGGTGGAGCGGCTGGCCCGGCAGGCGGCGCGGCTGCTCGACGCCGAAGTCGCGCCCTTGGCTGTGGGGGAGAGCGGCGCGGGCCCGGAGGCTAAGGAGAGCCCCGACCGGGCGACGTTCGGGCTACGACCGGGGGGTGCGGGGGCGCCTGTGGGGGCCGCCGGGGCCGCCGAGGCTGCGGAGGCCGGCGGGTCCGCCGAGCAGGTCGTCGGACCGGCGGCCGGGGCTGCGACCGGCTCCGCGACCGGTCAGGGCTCCGGACCGGCTGTTGACGCCGGTACCTCGGCCGGCGAGCGGCGCGGGGCCCGGCGGCGGTGGACCGTAGCCCTGCCGGTCGTCCTGGTGGTGACCGTCGGCGGGGGCACGGTGGCCCTGCTCCAGCCGTTCGGCGGCGGTGGCAACGGGGCGCAGGCCTCGCCCCCGGCGAGCAGTGCGCCCGCGACGCCCGGCGCCTCCTCCGGCTCCCCTTCGGCGGCGAGCGGTTCACCCGCCGCCCCGGCCGATCCGAACTCCGAGAGCCCCCAGGCCACGCAGAGCCCGCCCGTACCGGCGCCGGACGGCCAGGGCGGCGCCGCGGGGGGCGCGGGCATCCCCGGCGGCGGCTCCGGCACCCCGGGCGGCAGCAGCGCGAGCCAGGGCGGCGGCGGGGGGCAGGCCGCCGGAGGGGGCGCCGGTACGGGCACCGGCCCGAGCGCCACCCCGGGGGGATCGGGCTCGCCGAGCGGCGGGGGTTCGCCGAGCGGTGGCGGCTCGCCCAGCGGCGGCGGCGGCGACGCGGTCCCCTCGTACTTCGCCGGCACCTGGACCTACAAGGGCCAGTTCAACATCGGCCGGCCGGGGACGGTGATCATCACTCGCTCCGGGGCGGTCCGCCTGATCAACGAGTCCCAAACGGGGCACTGCGAGAACATCGCCAAGGTGACCTCGCTGACCTCGGGCGGGACCAGGATCAACATCGGCTCGGCGGCGGTGGACAAGTCCAAGTCCACCGGCCAGTTCTGCGGGGTCCTGGACCCCTCCTTCTTCACCAAGAGCCTGCCGGCCGGCCTCCAGCACAACGTGGGCCCCTCGCACGGCGAGGGCTACTACTACGAGAAGTCCTGATGCCCGTAGGAGCAGGGGAACAGCGGTGTCAGGCGCCGCTCGCCAGGCCGGTCTCCCAGGCCCACGCGGCGATGCCCACCCGGTTGCGCACCGCCAGCTTCGCCTGGATGTTGGCGACATGGGTCTTGGCCGTGCCGGGCGAGATGAACAGCTCGGCGCCGACCTCGGCGTTGGTCAGTCCGCGTGCGACGAGCAGCGCGATCTCGCGCTCCCGCGCCGTCAGGGGGTCCTCGGCCGCGGGCCGCGGCTCGGGAACGGGCCGCGGTCGGGACTGCGGCTGGGGGTGAGGCTGGGGGTGAGGTCCGGTGTGCGGCGCGGACAGGCTGCGCAGCAGCCGGACCGTGAGCTGCGGGCTGATCAGGGTGTCCCCGGCCATCGCCGCCCGCACGCCCTCGATCAGCAGGTTGGGGCCCGACCGCTTCAGCAGGAAGCCGCAGGCGCCGTTGCGCAGTGCGGTGTGCACGTAGTCGTCCAGGTCGAACGTCGTGACCACGACCACGCGGAGGGGGTGTTCGGCGGCCGGGCCCGCCAGGATCCGGGTCACCTCCAGTCCGTCCAGGCGTGGCATGCGGATGTCGGCGAGCACGACGTCGGGCCGCAGCGTACGGGCGAGTTCGACCGCCGTCTCGCCGTCGGCGGCCTCCCCGACGACGGTCATGTCGGGCTGTGAGTCGAGGATGAGCCGGAAGCCGCTGCGCACGTCTTCCTGATCGTCGGCTATCAGGATGCGGGTGGTCACGGGATCATGATGCCGTGGCGTGTGATCCGGTGGCGGGAAGAGTCGCGATCACGCGCCAGCCGCCCTGGTACGGGCCCGAGGCGAAGGTGCCGCCGCAGGCGCGGACGCGTTCGGCCAGCGCGAGCAGCCCGCCGCCGCCCCGGGCGCCCCTGGCGCCCCGTTCGAGACGGGGGAGCGCGGGCAGGTGCGAAGTGCGGCCGCGGCCGCCGTCGTTGGTCACGCTGACCTCGACGGTCGTACGGTCCGTGCTGAGCGCGACCCGTACACCGGCCGCTCCCGGCGCGTGCCGGCGTACGTTGGTGAGCGCTTCCACCACGACCCGGTGGACCGTGGCGGCGCCCTCGCGGGAGAGCGCGTCGGCGACACCCGGGGGCACGTCGAGACGGGCCGGTATCTGCCCTGTTTCGCTGAACCGGTCCACCACTTCGCCGAGTTGCTCCATGCCGGGGAGGACCAGGGCCTTACGGGCGCCGACCACAGCCGCGTTTCCCGTCAGGCCGGCGTTGTCGCCGTCGCCGTCGCCGTCGCCGCTCTTGTCGGTCTCCTCGTCGGCGGCGTGCAGCAGCCGGACCGTACGGTCGATCGAGGCCAGTGCCGCGAGTCCGGCCCGCTCGATCCGTTCCAGGGCCCGGGCCGCCGCAGCCGGATCGTGCTCGGCCACGAACCGGGCCGCCTGGGCCTGCACGACGATGCCGCTCACGTCGTGGGCGACGAAGTCGTGCAGATCGTGGGCGAGTTCGAGCTGCTGGGCGCGGCGCGCGGCAAGGACCGCCTGGCGGCGGCGGTCCTCCATCAGGCGGGGATAGCCGCCGACGACGGCCGCGATGACGACCGGCGCCGACCAGAAGGACATCAGGCCCAGGTACTCGAAGAAGGAGGCGTCCGGTACGAGCGGGACGGTCCATACGGCGACGGCCAGGGCGCCGAGCCCGCCGCCCGTCAGGAGCTGTCGCCGGGGCGACCAGCGCACCGCCGCCGTCAGGAGCAGGAGCACCGCCCCTACGGCCACCATGTGCCACGGCGCTCCTCCGGCCGTACCGCGTCCGGGCCAGCCGAACGTGGCCACCAGGAGCAGGGCGCCGGCGCAGCCGGTGGCGGCCCCGGTCCACTCGCGCGACCGCGGCAGGCAGCCGAAAGTCGCGAGGGCGATTGCGGCGGCAGCGAGCGCCGGCAGCGGACGTACGCCCAGGAACGGGGTGGCGGCGCAGCAGGCGGCGGTCAGGACGCCGACGACGGCACGGTCCCGGTGTGCCATGCCCATGATCTTCACCTCCACGACCTTAGGGGCTGTCCGGGCCGGCGGCCTCTGCCGAACGGCATAGAGGGGACCGCCGAGCCCCTGAGTGGATCTCCCCATCGGCCGATGGTCGCGGACCCTCCCGGCGGCGGAGGCTGATGCCACACCGAACGCACCGAACGGCGGCTCAACCGGTCGCCAGGATCAAGGAGTTCACCATGCTGCGCAGCACCACCCTTCGTACCTCCGTCGTCGGCATCGCCGCACTGGCGGTCATCGGCGGCCTCGCCGTCTCCGCCTCTGCCGACGCCTTCGACACCGCCCCCTCCGCCTCGGACGGGGCGAGGAAGGCGCCGGAGGAATCGAGCCTCACCGGCGCCGCCAAGATGTACCGGGCGGACGGCCAGCAGGTCCGCTTCTCCTTCGACGCACACGGCTTCGCACCGGCCGAGCCCGACGAGCCGGACACCCCGCCCGGCACCTCGCGCGGCACCTTCCGGTTCACCCACTACTCGGCCGACGGAAAGGAGGGCGCGTACGCCGAAGGCCGTATCGACTGCCTGCTGACCGGCGGTCCGGTCGCGACCGCCACCGGCATCATCACGAGCTCCGACCTGCCCCCCGGCGCCATCGGCAAGCGCGTCGGGTTCACCGTCTACGACGGGAAGGGCGACGGGAAGAAGGACAGGGTCGGCTACAGCTGGGCCGTGGCCGGCTTCGACGGGCTGGAGGTGCCGAAGTGCCTGAGCGCAGCACCGTACGAGACCGTAGAGAGCGGCGACTTCAAGGTCCGGCACGTACTCCCGCCCACCCCGTCGGCGGCCTCGGCCAACTCGGAGGCCTCGGCGAACTCGGCGGACAAGGAATGAGGGCGGCGGCCATGGAGCGCAGGTCGAGCCGTCGAGTGGTGCGGCTCGCCCGCCTCGCCGCGCTCGCCCCGCTGCCCACGGGGCTGTGGCGGATCGCCGGAGCGGTCGGAGTGCCGCTCGGCTTCTCCGGGGGCGACCCGCTGGCGGACGTCAGGTTCGGGAGCGCGTTCTCGCTGTACCTCATCGGCTTGAGCGTGTTCGCCGAGATGCTGGGATTCCTTGCCCTGGGTCTGGTGCAGCGATGGGGCGAAGTCGCCCCGCAGTGGCTGCCGTTGATCGGCGGCAGGCGCGTCCCGCCGCTCGCCGCCGTGATTCCCGCCGGCCTGGGGGCCGCCGCGCTCACCCTGCTGGGAGTCCTGGGGGCCATCGGCTGGAACGACCCGGGGAACATGGGCGCCCCCGGTTCCCCCACGGGCGTCGCGTACTGGGTGATGACGGCCTGCTACCTGCCCCTGGTGGCCTGGGGGCCGCTGCTGGCGGTCGTCACCGTGTCCTACCACCGCCGCCGGAGGGTCGCCGCGCCCGGTCGGCTGCTCGTCGCCGCTTGAGATCCGCTCCGGTCCGGACGGCAGGCCGGCAGCAGCCCGCAAAGCGAGAACACGTTTCAGTTCTGACCTTCCGTCAGAATGCAACGTGTTCTACTCTGCCGCGCATGGGCATCGGAATCACACAGGAACAGCGGGAGTTGGCCGAGGCCGTACGCGGCTGGGTCGCGCGGGCCGTGCCGCCCGAGGAGGTGCGCAAACTCCTCGACACCCCGCCGCAGACGGGCTCGCGGCCCGCCTACTGGGACGGGCTGCTCGCCTCCGGGCTGCTGGAGCCGCACCTGGAGGGCGGGAGCCTGCTCGACCTCGCCGTCGTGGTGGAGGAGGCCGCCCGGGCGGCGCTGCCCGGGGCGTACCTGCCGAGCGTGCTGGCCTCCGTACTCCTGGACCGGGCCGGGGCCGAACCCCTCGGCGGGAGGGTCGGGGCCGTGGCGCTCGGGCCCGGGGACCTGACCGCCGTCGCCGTGGAGGGCGGGTACCTCCTCGACGGGACCGCGCCGCCGGTGCTCGGCGCGGGCGAGGCCGACCTCGTGCTGCTCGCCGCCGAGACCGCGCACGGGACCCGCTGGTTCGCCGTCGACGCCGCCGCGCTGGACATCCGTACCCAGGACAGCGCCGACCCCACCCGGCCCACCGCCGAGGTCCGCGCCCGCGGGGTCACCGCCGGGCCGGGCGCCCTGCTGGAACTGGACGCCGCACTCGTACGGGACCTCGCCTGCATGCTGTTCGCCGCCGATGCCTGCGGCACTGCCGCCTGGGCGCTGCGCACCGCCGCCGAGTACGCGAAGGTGCGCGAGCAGTTCGGGCGGCCCATCGGGCAGTTCCAGGGGATCAAGCACCTGTGCGCCGACATGCTGGTGCGCGTGGAGCAGGCCCGGGCGCTCGCCTGGGACGCCGCGCAGGCCATGGAGGAACCGGCCGAGGTGCGCTCGCTGGTGGCCGCACTGACCGCGGGCACCGCGCTCGACGCCGCGTACTCCTGCGCCAAGGACTGCGTCCAGGTGCTCGGCGGCATCGGCTTCACCTGGGAACACGACGCCCACATCTACCTGCGCCGGGCCCTCGTCGCCCGCCAGCTCCTCGGCTCCGGCGACGGCCACCGGGTCCGGGCCGTCCGGCTCGCCGCCGCGGGCGCCCGGCGCGAGCTGCGCCTGGAGCTGCCCGCGCGGGCCGAAACCCATCGCGCGAAGGCCCGTACCGCCATCGCGGACGCGGCCGGCCTCGACCCGGCCACCGCCCGCCGGGTGCTGGCGCCCACCGGGTACGCGGCCCCCTACCTGCCCGCCCCGTACGGGCTCGGCGCCGGACCCGTCGAACAGCTCGTCGTCCAGCAGGAACTGGCGGCCGCCGGGGTCAAGGTCGCCGACCTCGGGATCGCCACCTGGGTCGTGCCCTCGCTGCTCGCCTACGGGACCCCGGAGCAGCAGGAGCGCCACCTGCTCCCCACGCTGCGCGGGGACGTCACCTGGTGCCAGCTCTTCTCCGAACCGGGCGCGGGCTCCGACCTCGCCTCCCTGCGGACCAAGGCCGAGCGGGCCGAGGGCGGGGGCTGGCTGATCAACGGGCAGAAGGTGTGGACGAGTTCCGCGCACAGCGCCGACTACGGGATCCTGCTGGCCCGCACCGACCCGGACGCCCCCAAGCACAAAGGGCTCGGCTACTTCATCGTCGACATGAAGACCCCCGGGATCGACATCCGGCCGCTCAAGGAGATCACCGGCGAGGCCCTCTTCAACGAGGTCTACTTCGACGACGTGTCGCTGCCGCCCGACGCCCTGGTGGGCGCCGAGAACGGGGGCTGGAAGGTCGCCCGCAACACCCTGGGCAACGAACGCGTCCACATGGCCGACCAGATGACCTTCGACTCCGGCCTGGAGGCACTGCTCGCCCGCTCCGCCGAACTCGAAGGCGGCTACCGGGTGCGGATCGGGGCCCTGGCCGCCGAGGCGCACGCCCTGGCCTGCATCGGGCTGCGCACCACGCTGCAACAGGTCTCCGGACTGGAGCCGGGCGCGGGCGCGTCCGTACGCAAGCTCGTCCAGACCCCGCACCAGCAGCGGACCGCCGAGCTCACGCTCGAACTGCTGGGCCCGGCGGGTGCGGTGAGCGAGGGGGCGGGGAAGCGGGCCGTGCACGGCATGCTCATGTCCCGCTGCCTGACCATCGCCGGGGGCACCACGCAGGTCCAGCTCAACGTCGTCGCCGAGCGGATTCTCGGCCTTCCCAGGGACTGAACCGAAAGGCAGTGGGGACACACATGAAGTCGTACATCGTGGGCGTCGGCATGACGAAGTTCGAGAAGCCGGAGTCGAGGGACTGGCAGTACTGGGACATGGCCAAGGAGGCCGGCGACGCGGCGCTCGCGGACGCGGGCATCGACTACGGGCTCGTCGAGCAAGTGCCGGTCGGCTTCTGCTTCCAGGCCTCCACGGCCGGCCAGCGGGCCGCGTACGAGCTGGGGCTGAGCGGGGTACCCGTCTACAACGTCAACAACAACTGTGCGACGGGCTCGACGGCGCTGATGATGGCGCGGCAGTTCGTGGAGGGCGGGATCAACGACTGCGTGCTCGCGCTGGGCTTCGAGAAGATGAAGCGCGGAGCGCTGGGGGGCGGGGCGGACGGCGGGGACTTCAAGACCTCGCCGGTGGCCCGGCACTACGGGATCATGGCCGCAGGGCACGGCTTCGAGATGTCGCCGCCGACCGCGCAGATCTTCGGGAACGCGGCGCGGGAGCACATGAAGCTCTACGGGACCACGGCCGCGCAGCTGGCGGCGGTCGGCGCGAAGAACCACCGGCACTCGGCGAACAATCCGAACGCGCAGTTCCAGGACGTGTACACCGTCGAGGAGATCCTCGCCGCGAAGACGATCCACGAGCCGCTGACCAAGCTCCAGTGCTCGCCGACGTCTGATGGGGCGGCGGCGGCGGTCGTCGTATCGGAACGCTTCGTGGAGCAGCACGGGCTCGGGGACCGGGCGGTGGAGATCGTCGCCCAGTCCATGACCACGGACACGGACGCGTCCTTCGCCTCCGGCTCCTGCATCGACGTGGTCGGCAAGCCGATGACGGCGGCGGCGGGGCGGGCGGTGTTCGCGGCGTCCGGGCTCGGTATCGGGGACGTGGACGTCATCGAGCTGCACGACTGCTTCTCGATCAACGAGCTGCTGACGTACGAGGCGCTGGGCATGTGCGAGGACGGCGGGGCCGGGCAGCTGGTGGAGTCGGGCGCGACGACGTACGGCGGGCGGTGGGTGGTGAACCCCTCGGGCGGCCTCATCTCCAAGGGTCACCCGCTGGG
The DNA here is from genome assembly GCF_042730015.1 of Streptomyces sp. NPDC059957. Lineage (NCBI taxonomy): Bacteria > Bacillati > Actinomycetota > Actinomycetes > Kitasatosporales > Streptomycetaceae > Streptomyces > Streptomyces sp. NPDC059957. Next base: position 93,779 of record NZ_JBHWMB010000020.1, read on the forward strand.
CGCGACGGGGCTGGCGCAGGCGGCGGAGCTCGTCTGGCAGCTCCGCGGTGAGGCGGGTCCCCGCCAGGTCCAGGGAGCGAGGGTCGCGCTGGCGCACAACATCGGCCTGGGCGGCGCGGCGGTGGTCACCCTGCTGCGGAAGTAGCCGCGGGCTCCGGGTTCCTGCGCCTCAAGCGCCGGTGGCTGCGGGTGGGGGCCGGTGCCGGGGGCGGGGTGGGGTTGTTCTTTTCAGCCGTCCGGCGTTTGAGGACCGGGGTCTGGGGCGGAGCCCCAGGGGGTCCGGGCGCAGCCCGGTACCCCCTGCCAGCCTGTCCGGCGTTTGAGGACCGGGGCAGGGGCGGCCCTGGGAACGGTGGAAGGGCGGGTAGGGGAACTTCGCCCCGCGCAGCGGCAGAGGGAGCAGCGGGAACTTCGCCCCGCGCAGCGGTGAGGGCTAGGGGCGGCGTCGCTCAGACGCGCGCAGGGCTCAGCGGAGCCAAGCTCGGCATCACGCGCAGTGCGTTGTCCCGGTTGATCGCCCGGTGGTGCGCCGGGGTCAGGGCCGGGTCGGCCGCCAGCGCCGGCAGGGCGATGTCCGTGACCATCTCCGCAGGGCACGCCGGCCAGTCGCTGCCGAAGAGGATGCGGTCGGGGGCCGCCATCGCCAGCAGGGTGCCCGCGGGGGACATGGGCCCGGCCGTGTCGTAGTAGAAGCGGCGCAGGTGGTCCCGGACCATCGCCGGGTCGACGGGCGGGGTGAGCGCGCCGGCGAAGGCCTGTACGCGGGTGGCGATGTGCGGGAGGAAGCCGCCCGCGTGCGGCAGGATCACCGACAGGTTCGGGAACCGGTCCAGGGTGCCCTTGTGGATCATGTTCAGCGCGGCCCGTGTGGTGTCCAGCAGGAAGTCGCACAGGAAGTTCGGGATCCCCGGGACGGCCACCGCGCCCGGTGCCCCGCCCGGCAGCGGCAGGTTGTGCGGATGGGTGTCGACGACGGCGGACCGTTCGTCGAGCTCTGCCAAGAGCGGGTCGTAGGAGGGGTCGCCCAGGTAGACGCCGCCGTAGTTCGCCGTGACGTTCACCCCCACCGCCCCCAGCTCGTCGAGCCCGCGCCGCAGCGCCCAGCGCGAGACCTCCGGGTCGTCGAGGAAGAGCGGGGCGTGGAACGCGAAGCGGCCCGGATGGGCCGCCGTCACCTCCGCCGCCGCCCGCAGGGTGACGGCCGTGGCCTCGCGCAGCTGCGCGGACGTCGCGTAGCGCGCCGGCAGCATCGGCTTGAGGACGGCGGTGGCGATGCCCGCCCGGTCCATGAGGTCCAGGGCCGCCGCCGCGTCCCAGCGCGCCCACGGAGGGAGGGCCTTGCGGTTCACCAGGTCCTGGCCCTCGGCCCACTCCAGCCACTCCGGGGCGCAGAAGTGGTGGTGGACGTCGATCCTGTGGCGGCTGCCGTCGTCCGGCGGGGTGAGGTCTGCAAGGTCTGCAAGGTCTGCGATGTCCGGCATGGAGGGGACCCTATGGCGGGGCCGCGCGGGTGTTCGCGGGACAGGTCGGGGACCCGGCCGATCCGCTCAGGCGGGCGTAGTTTCGGGCCCGAACGGGGGAACGGAGGTTATGCGGGCCACGGGCCGAGGGAGTGAGGTGGCTGGACAGTCGAGCCCCACGAGAGGTCTGAGCCCGTGACGACCGAACCCGCAGTGGCCGTGAGTGACGGCCTTCCCGTCGGCCTCCCCGTCGACGAAGCCGTGGCGGCCGTGTCCATGGGCACGCCCGAGTACCGTACGTGCCCCTACCCGGTCTACCAGTCGCTGCGCGAGCAGGCCCCCGTCTGCAAGCTGACGACGCGCCACGGGGTGGACACGTATCTCATCACCCGGTACGAGGACGCCCGGCTCGCGCTGTCCGATCCGCGCATCGGCAAGGACATGCACGAGGGCATCGACATCTACCACGCCGTCTTCGGCGACACCTGCGACGCCCTCGACGACAACCTGATCTTCGCCGACCCCCCTCGGCACACCCGGCTGCGGCACATCGCCCACGAGGCCTTCACCCCGCGCCACGTCAAGCTCCTGCGCCCGCGCATCGAGCAGCTCGCGGACGAACTGCTGGCCAAGTGCCCGACGGACACCCCCGTCGACCTGATGGCCTCCTTCGCCCTGCCGCTCCCCGTCATGGTCATCTGTGAGCTGCTCGGCATCGTCGGGGACGAGCGGACCGATGTTTTGAAGTGGTTCGGGCAGGTGACCCGCTCCCGGTTCAGCAAGGACATGGCCGGCGATCTGGCCGCGGCGGAGGACTGGCTGCGGAACTACTTCCTCGGCCTGGTCGCCCGCAAGCGCGCGGAGCCCACCGACGACTTCCTCACCGTGCTGATCCAGACGCAGCACGAGGACGGGGCCCTGACGGACGACGAACTCGTCTCGATGATGTGGGTCCTGCTCTTCGCCGGACACAAGACCACCACCTACCAGATCGGCAACGCGGTCTTCTCCCTGCTCACCCACCCCGACCAGCTGGCGCTGGTACGGGAGGACCGCTCGCTCCTGCCCCAGGCGATCGAGGAGCTCGTCCGGTTCGAGTGCTCGGTGGAGACCTCCACGTTCCGCTACGCCCTGGAGGACCTGGAGATCGGGGGAGTCGCCATCCCCCGGGGCGCCCTGGTCCAGATCGCGATCTCCTCGGCGAACCGCGACCCGGAGAAGTTCGCGGAACCGGACACCCTGGACGTGACGCGCAAGGGACTGCAGAGCACCCACCTCGGCTTCGGGCACGGACCGCACTACTGCCTCGGCGCCCCGCTCGCCCGCATGGAGCTGGAGACCGCGCTGACGGCCCTGCTCGACCGGTTCCCCGACATGGTCCTGGCCACGCCGGAGCCGGGGCACGAGGACTGGCTCAAGGGGCCCTTCCCGGCCTTCCGCGGGCTGGAGAAGCTGCCGGTCGCGCTGGACCCGTCGCGCACGGTCGACGACTGGACGGCGCCCGCCTCCTCCGGCTGAGCCGTCTCCGGCCCTGCGTACGCAGGCCCTACGCGGGCCCTACGCAGGCCCTGCGTACGCAGGCGCTTCGTGCGCAGGCCGTACGCGCATCCGCCCCGCCGGTCCTTCGCGAGGATCCGCGGGGCGGACGCATGTCCGGGAGGGCCTACGAGGCCTGCGGCGCCGGCGGGGCCTGAAGCGCCGGGTCGACCACCGACTCCCCCCGGGAGGCGCGGCGGATGCCGTCCGCGAGGTCCTCGACCGGGCCGTCGCGCAGCACCAGGCCGGCGGCGCCGGCGGCGAGCGCGGCCTCCGGCAGGCCCGGGTGGGCGGAGCCCGTCATCACCAGGATCCGGCATTCCGGATCCTCCGCCAGGAGCACCGGGACGCGCTCCACCGACTCCGTCAGCGCCACTGCCGGGCGGGCCAGCGCCGAAGCCACCACCTCGATGTCCGGCTGGAGGCCGAGGAGGACCGCCAGGGCCGGGTTCGGCGGGTCCAGGAGCACCCGCAGGGATCGGGCAGGGCGCAGGGGAACGGGCATCTCATCCACCCGGCCAGGGTAGGGGCGAAGTGTCCCGTAGCGGCGTAACGCACCGCGGGAGAAGTGAGTCTGACAGAGAGTCAGGAGTCTTCCCAACTGCTGGGGCTTGCGTTATACATTCCTTCACCGGGCAACCTAGAACGCGTTCTAGAGAGCCGGGTCCCGCATACGACCTCGGTGCGGCCGACGGTGCGGACGGCCGCGCCGAGGTCTTCCAAGGCACCGCGCTTCCACAGCCGGTGCCGTACGGCCGGTGCTACGCGACCGGTGCCCCGAAGACGGTGTCTCCAACACAGGGAGCAGCACGCCCATGCCGATCGATGCCGCCAAGGCCCTCGCCGCCGAACCCCGCCAGGGGAACATCGCCTGGGACCACAAGGACATCCAGCTCTACCACCTCGGACTCGGCGCGGGGACCTCCCCGAACAACCCCGGGGCCGCCACCGACCCGGACGAGCTGCGCTACACCCTGGAGTCCAAGCTCCACGTGCTCCCCAGCTTCGCGACCGTCGCCGGCGCCGGCATGGCCATGATGGGCGGCCTCGCCGCCCCCGGCATCGAGGTCAACCTCGCCAACGTGCTGCACGGCAGCCAGTCCATCGAGCTGCACCGGCCCATCCCGGTCAAGGGGCAGGCCGCCTCCACCGCCAGGGTCGCCGCGGTCTACGACAAGGGCAAGGCGGCGGTGATCGTCCTGCGCACCGAGGTCGCGGACGCCGACGGGCCGCTGTGGACCTCCGACGCGTCGATCTTCGTACGCGGCGAGGGCGGCTTCGGCGGCGACCGCGGCCCCTCCGTCAAGGCCGAGCAGCCCGAGCGGGCGCCCGACCGCATCGAGGAGCGGAAGATCCGCGAGGAGCAGGCGCTGCTGTACCGCCTCTCCGGAGACTGGAACCCGCTCCACGCGGACCCCGAGTTCGCCAAGATGGCCGGCTTCGACCAGCCGATCCTGCACGGCCTGTGCTCGTACGGGATGACCCTGAAGGCCGTGGTCGACACCGTCCTGGACGGCGACGTGTCCCGCGTCCGCTCCTACCGCACCCGCTTCGCCGGGATCGTCTTCCCCGGCGAGACCCTGCGGATCCGGATGTGGCAGGAGCCCGGCCGGGTCCTGGTCACGGTGAGCGCCGCCGACCGGGACGACGCCCCGGTCCTCGCCGACACCGTCGTCGAACACGGCTGAGCGGACGCAGCAGCGGAAGCAGCAGCGGACGCAGCAGTCGAAGCAGCAGCCGGAGCACGCGAGTAACCCCGCACACCCACCGAAGGAGCCGCACCGTGCGCGCAGCACTGCAGAGCGAGATAGGCCAGGACAAGCTCGAAGTCGTCGAGGACATGCAGGCCGTGGGCTTCGGCCCCGGCAAGGTCAAGATCCGCATCAAGGCCACCGGCCTGTGCCACTCCGACCTCTCCGCGATGAGCGGCGTCCTCCCGCAGCCCGCCCCCTTCATCCCGGGCCACGAGGGCTCCGGCGTGATCACCGACGTCGGTGACGGGGTCACCAGCCACAAGATCGGCGACCGGGTCCTGGTCTGCTGGCTCCCGCCCTGCGGGCACTGTCCCTCCTGCAGGCGCGGCCAGGGCCACCTGTGCCTGGAGGCCTTCGGCAACGTGGCCACCCCCAACTTCCAGCGCGGCGACAGCCCCATCTTCGGCTTCGCCGGCACCGGCACCTTCGCCGAGGAGATGGTGGTCCCGGCGGGCTGCGCCGTACCGATCCCCGACGACGTGCCCTTCGACATCGCCGCCCTGATCGGCTGCGGAGTCACCACCGGACTCGGTGCGGCCATCAACACGGCCAAGGTGGAGGCCGGTTCCTCGGTCGCCGTCATCGGCTGCGGCGGCGTCGGCATCTCCGTCATCCAGGGCGCCAAGGTCCAGGGCGCGGCCCAGATCATCGCCGTCGACCCGGTCGCCTCCCGGCGCGAGGCCGCGCTGCGCTTCGGCGCCACCGAGGCGGTCTCCCCGGAGGAGTTCGCCGACGCCAAGAACCGGATCACCGCCGGCGAGGGCTTCGACTACGTCTTCGAGGTGGTCGGCAAGTCCGCGACCACGAAGACCGCGTACGACATGACCCGCCGCGGCGGCTCCGTGGTCGTGGTCGGCGCGGGCGCCCTCGACGACAACTACTCGATCAACATGTTCTCCCTCTTCTTCGACGAGAAGAAGATCCTGCCGTCGATGTACGGCGGCGGCGACGTGCTCCGCTCCTACGAGCGCACCATCGCGCTGTGGCGGGCCGGCCGGGTGGACCTGGCGGGCCTGATCACGCACCGCGTGCAGCTCGCCGAGATCAACGACGCGCTCGACCAGATGCGTACGGGCGTGGCCCTGCGCACCTGCATCGAACTCTGACCCGTTTCGAGAGGAACCGTACGGATGTCACTGCCACTTGAGGGACTCGTCGCCATCGTCACCGGGGCCGGCCGCGGCCTGGGCCGGTCCGAGGCGATCGAACTCGCCCGGCTCGGCGCGAGCGTGGTCGTCAACGACTTCGGGCAGCCCGGCCGCGACGGCTCCGGCGAGGCCTCGGCCGCTCCGGCGGAGGAGGTCGCGGCGGAGATCCGGGCCGCGGGCGGACAGGCGGTGGCGCACCTGGGCGACGTGGCCGACTTCGAGCAGGCGCGCGAGCTGGTCGAGCTGGCGGTGAACAGCTTCGGCAAGCTCGACATCCTGGTCAACAACGCGGGCATCCTGCGCGACCGGATGGTCTTCTCGATGTCGGAGCCGGAGTGGGACTCGGTCATCCGGGTCCACCTCAAGGGCCACTTCAACACGACCCACTTCGCCTCCGTGCACTGGCGCGAACGCTCCAAGGCGGCCGGCGGACCGGTCTACGGCCGGATCATCAACACCTCCTCCGAGGCCTTCCTCGGCGGCTCGGCCGGCCAGCCCAACTATGCGGCGGCCAAGGGCGGCATCGTGGGCCTGACCACGTCCACCGCCCTGGCGCTCGCCAAGTACGGGGTGACGGCCAACGCCATCTGCCCGCGCGCCCGTACCCGGATGACCGAGGACGTCTTCGCGGGCTTCCAGGTCCCGGAGGAGGGCAAGCTCGACGCCCTCGCCCCCGAGCACGTCTCCCCGCTGGTCGGCTACCTGGCCTCCCCGGCCTCGGCGAAGGCCAACGGGCAGCTGTTCGTGGTCCACGGCGGCATCGTGGTCGTCATGGAACGCCCCAAGGTGGCGGCGAAGTTCGACACCACCAAGGAGTCCTTCTCCTACGAGGAGCTCGACGAGGTCCTCACCCCGCACTACGACTCCCGCCCGGCGAACGAAACCTTCGCGGCAGCGGAAGTCCTCGGCCTCAAGCACGACGGCTGACCCCTACGGGCAGCTCCGGTGGGGCGGTGGACCCTCGGGCCCTCCGCCCCACCGGCCTGCCCGGACGGCCTCACCGCGCGAGGGCGAAGGCCAGCGGCTCGTGGAGGTCGGCCGGCTCCCGGTAGTGCACGCCGGTCATGCCCAGCGCGACGGCCGCCTCGATGTTCTCCAGCCGGTCGTCGATGAACAGGCACCGGTCCAGGGCGGCACCCGCCCGCCCGGCCGCGATCTCGTAGATCTCCCGGTCGGGCTTGGCCACGCCCACCCGGGCGCTGCTGACCACGTGATCGGCGAGGTCCGTCAGCCCCAGCGCTTCCAGGTCGTCCTCCAGGTCGAGGGTCGCGTTGGTGACCAGGACCAGGGGCGTGCCCGACGCCCTGACCCGGCGCAGCATCCCCACCACCGTTCCGTCGGCCGAGAACGGCGATCCGGCGAAGGCCCGGGCCAGTTCGTCCGCGCGGGCCGGGGACAGCCTGCCGTCCTTCGCGAGCTCGGCCGCGACCGCGTCCACCCACTGCTCCGGGGTGGTGAGCCCGAGCAGCAGCGGCCCGTCCAGCGCGGGAGAGAACGCGACGGCCGAGGTCGTGCCCCGCGAAAGGCCCGCCGAGGCCTCCAGTGCGGTCACGCGTGCCGTGTCGTAGAAGCGGATCACGTTGTCGAGGTCGCAGAGGACAGCGTCGTAGGGCTTGGAGTTCGTCACCGGGCCTGGATAGCAGACGCCCCGAACCCGGAGGCGCTCACCCCAGCGGAGCCTGCTGCAAGGGGACCGGCCGGGCGGGGGCCGGCGGGAGGGGGATGGGGTCCAGGCGGATGGGCGGGGGAGGGGCGACCGGGAGGGTCATGCCCAGGAGTCCGCACGGGACTTCGGGGGTGGCGTACGGGAGGTGCAGGCGGCCCTCCGGGGTCCAGCGGCCCGTTCCGCCGAGCCAGCCGGCCGGGGCGCCGAGCCGGAACACGTGCCGGTCGGCGGGGCGCCACAGGGCCAGCCCGGCCACGGAGCCGCCGTAGCCGTCGCCGGCCTCGTCCACCCGCAGGGCGACCCCGCAGCTCTCCGGCATCAGCACCTGCCCCGGCTGTACCGCGAAGGGCGTCGCCGTCGCCCCGACGGCCCGCAGGCACTCCGGGAAGCGCACCGGGCGGGCACTGCCCAGGACCCCCCAGCCGAGCCGCGGTTCGCCCGGCGCGTCCGAGCGGATCAGCAGCAGCCCGCTGTCGGCGTCGGCCAGCAGCAGCCGGTCGTTGCTGGCCTCCGCGATCTGGAGCAGCGGCGAGATCTCCCCGGCCCGCCGCAGGTCCACGGCCACCGCCTTGGTCACCGGCCCGCCCGGGCCGTCCAGTTCGCGGTCCAGCGCCAGCAGCCGGCCGGTCCGGTCCAGCCAGACCCCGCCCGAGCAGCGCCCCGGGATCCGGGCGACCCGCTCCGGCCCGAAGGGGACCCCGGCCACCTGCCACACCGTGGTCGCGGTGGCCCCCACGGCCAGGGCGAAGGCCCCGTGCCCGTCGGGGGACGGGGGCAGCAGGGTGACCCGTACACCGTCCGCCGCCGGGATCGCGCCGAGCTGCAGCTCCCCGGTCCGGGGTCCGGCGCCCGCTTCGCCGCCGCCCGTCGGGTACAGCAGCGCGAAGCCGTGCCGCTCCGCGACACGCCGGTGGATCAGCACCCGCCCGTCGGCCAGCGGCAGCACCTCGCTGTCGGCCTCCTCGGGCTGCGCCAGGGGCAGGGGCACCGCGTACGGCTCGGGGCCGGTCAGCGTCCAGCGCTCCGGATAGCGGGCTTCACCGTCCCCGGCCAGCCGGGCGGCGTAGGACCCGTCCGCGGCGATGGTGAACGGGGTCGCGCTGGTCTTCTCGATGGCACAGACAGTCATCGCGGTTACCTCCGCCGAGGAACGTAGTGATCGCGCTTCCCCCCGGACAACGCGACAATCCCCGCTTCACACATACGGGTGGCGGGGCGGCGATTCGGCTGAGGAAGATGAGGCGATTGTGCTGTGCGATATCGGGGCGTTTGGGGTGAGGGCCGTCGTCAGGCAGCCCGCCCGGTCAGGTGGCCCGAGCCGTCCAGGCCGGTCCGAGCCCGGGGAGGTCCGCCGCGCGCGCGTCCTCCGACTCGGGGGCGAGCCCCAGCCGCTCCCGGACCCCGCGGGTCAGGTCGTGCCGGGCGCCCATCGCCCGCGTCAGCTCCGCCGGCAGCTCCCGCCACATCGGCCGCGCGACCGCCTCCCCGTGCAGCGCGGCCACCCCGGCCGCCTGCGCGCAGCGCCCGCGCAGGGTGACCGGCTCGTCCGCCCCGAACAGCTCGCTGCGCCGCGGCTGCTCGGCCGGCCGGAACCGCGCCGGCAGCGTCAGCGGATGCTCCTCCCCGAGCGCCGCGGTGCAGTCGCTGATCAGCACCCGCCAGGTGGGCAGCGTCTCCTGCGCGGTGCCCGCGTCGGCGACCCAGCCGGCCATCACGATCCGGGCCGCGTACGTCTCCTCCCGCCCGTCCTCCAGCAGCCCGACCAGATGGGCGACGAGCACCCGCAGCCGGGCGGCGGCCTCCGCGTTGTCCCGCAGCCGCAGGACCGCGTCGCACAGCTCGCGCCGCGCGTCCGCGCCGAGGGACCCACCGTGCGCTGCTCGGAGTCGAGCCGCGGGATCAGGGAGAGCCACAGCTGGACCGCGCCCACGTCGTCGCCGGCCTTGGCCAGCTGCGTGACGTACTGGTACCGGGTGTGCAGGGTGAGGCTGTCGCTCTCCCCGAGCACCCGGCGCAGATCGCGCACGACGTCCGCGTAGAGCTAGTGCTGTGACCGGGAAGGTTCACCGGGTCGCGACGCCCGGCACGGCACCTCGCCGCGTTGTCGGACCGCGCAAGTACGTCCAGTACGAGCCGCGATCCTCCGCCTTGCGATGCACCGCACCGAACGCCGCGACCCGGCAAACCTTCCCGGCCACAGCACTAGGCGGCCTCGCGCAGGGCGCCCGCACCCGCCAGGTACCACGGCAGCAGGCAGCGGGCGTAGAGGGTGCGGCGGTCCTCGGGCCCGTGCAGGGCCTCCATGCGGGGCACGATCTCGCCGAGCAGCGCGGAGGCCTCCCCGAACAGTCCGTCACGGGCGCAGGCGCAGGCCAGGTCGAAGCCGAACTCCACGGTCAGCGGGTCCTCGGCGCCGAACAGCCGGACGGTGTCGGTGAGCAGCTCGCCCAGGGCCAGCCGCGCGATCCCGGGATCGTCCTCCGCGCGCGCCACCCGGCCGCGCTCCACCAGTGCGGCGCGGATCCGGGCGCTGAAGACCTCGCCGGGGTCGGGATCGGCGTACTCGCCCTCCAGCACCTCGTCCTCTTCGGGTTCCGGCGCGGGCTCCGGCGCGGGCGGCAGGTCCGGCTCGGTCGGGACGTACGCCCCCGCCCCGGCGGCCCCCGCCCCGGCCGCCCCGGCGCCCGCGGCTGCCGGCGCTGCGGCCGCGGCGAGCGTACGGCTCAGCGTGCGCAGCCGGTCCACCACCTGGGCGGCGTCGGCCGGCCGGTCCGCCGGATCCTTGGAGAACAGCTCCATGACCAGCCGGTCCACGGGCGGGGGCACCGGCAGGTACGTGCTCGGCGGCGGTACCTCGTGCACCTGCTGGTACATGACCTGGAGCAGGCCCCGGTCCAGCGTGAAGGGCGGCCGCCCGGTGAGCATCGTGTAGAGGAGGCAGCCCGGGGCGTACAGGTCGGTCCGCCCGTCCACCGGCCGGCCGTCGCACTGCTCGGGCGCCATGTAGGCCGGGGTGCCCACCCATCCGGGCACCGGTGAGCTTCGTGTGGTGGGTGTCGTTGTCCTCCAGGAAGCGGGCGATCCCGAAGTCCAGGAGCTTGACCAGCCCGCCGTAGGTGACCATCACGTTGCCGGGCTTCAGGTCCCGGTGGACCACCCCCGCCTCCGGCCCGCGCGCCGACTCCAGGGCCAGCGCGATCTGCTCGGCCCAGGCCAGTGCCTGCGGGAGCGCCGGCAGCCGCTGCGCGAGCTCCTCCGCGAGCGAGCGGCCCCGTACGAGCTCCATCACGATGTAGACGAGGGGTACGTCGTCCTGCGCCACGCTGTTGTAGTCGTACACGGCGACGATGTGGGGGTGCGCGAGCCGTCCCGCCGCCGTCGCCTCCCGGCCGAGCCGGGACACCAGCTCGGGGACGAGCGCCGGATCGGCCTCCTCGCGGATCAGCTTGATCGCGACCTTGCGGCGGATGCGCGGCGGATGCGCCGGTCGATGCCCTCCCAGACCTCGCCCATGCCGCCCACGTCCAGGCGCCGGACCAGCTCATATCGGGCGTCGAGCACTTCTCCGGCACGCATGGATCCCCCCGTTTCCCCTGCCGCCGCAGACAGGATCCGCATCGGCCCGCGGATGGGACGGGAAGACCGGGGCCGGTCGCCACGGACGGTAGCCTTGGCCTGTGCCCCGTCTCTCTGAAGTCATCGCCGCGCTGGACGCTCTGTGGCCCCCCTCGCGGGCCGAGGAGTGGGATGCCGTCGGCACCGTCTGCGGCGACCCCGACGCCGAGGTCTCCCGGGTCCTGTTCGCCGTCGACCCCGTCCAGGAGATCGTCGACGAAGCGGTGAAGCTGGGTGCCGACCTGCTCGTCACCCACCACCCCCTCTACCTGCGGGGCACCACCACCGTCGAGGCCGGCACCTTCAAGGGCCGCGTCGTACACACGCTGATCAAGAACGACATCGCGCTGCACGTCGCCCACACCAACGCCGACACCGCCGACCCCGGCGTCTCCGACGCCCTCGCCGGCGCCCTCGACCTGCGCGTCACCGGCCCGCTGGTCCCCGACCCGAGCGACCCCGCCGGCCGCCGGGGCCTGGGCCGGCTCTGCGAGCTGGACCGCCCCGAGACGCTGCGCGAGTTCACGGCGCGCGTCGCCGCCTGGCTCCAGCCGACCGCGCAGGGCATCCGGGTCGCCGGCGACCCCGACGCGATGATCCGCAGGGTCGCGGTCAGCGGCGGCTCCGGCGACAGCCTCTTCGCGCAGGTCCGGGCCGCCGGGGTCGACGCGTACGTCACCGCCGACCTGCGCCACCACCCGGTGTCCGAGGCCCGCGAGCAGAGCCCGCTCGCCCTCGTCGACGCCGCCCACTGGGCCACCGAATGGCCCTGGTGCGAGCAGGCCGCGGCCCAGCTCGACGCCATCTCCGAGCGCAACGGCTGGGGTCTGCGGACCTATGTCTCGCGCACGGCCACCGACCCGTGGACGGCGCACGCGCCGTCCGTGACATCCCCTTCGACCTCCCCTTCTCTCCCTGGAGCCCCCAACTGAACGCCGAGCCCGCCGACCAGATCCGACTTCTCGACGTCCAGGCCCTGGACGTCCGGCTGTCTCAGCTCACCCACAAGCGCAAGATGCTCCCCGAGCACGCCGAGGTCGACTCGCTGACCAGCGACCTGGCCCAGCAGCGCGACTTCCTCGTCGCCGCCCAGACGCAGGCCACCGACGCCGCCCGCGAGCAGACCAAGGCCGAGCAGGACGTGGACCAGGTGCGCCAGCGCGCCGCCCGCGACCAGTCCCGCCTGGACACCGGCGTCGGCATCTCCGCCCGCGACCTGGCCAACCTGCAGAGCGAGGTCGTCTCCCTCGCCAAGCGCCAGGGTGACCTGGAGGACGTGGTCCTGGAGGTCATGGAGCGTCTGGAGGGTGCGCAGGAGCGCGTCACCGAGCTCACCGACCGGGTCGCCTCCCTGGAGGCCAAGCTCGTCGACGCCACCGCGCGCCGCGACGCCGCCACCGGCGAGATCGACGCCGAGCTCGCGGGCATCGCCAAGGACCGCGAGGTCATCGTCACCACGATGCCGGCCCCGCTGATCGCCCTGTACGAGAAGATCCGCGTGAAGCAGGGCGGCGTCGGCGCCGCCCGCCTGTCGCAGCGCCGCTGCGAGGGCTGCCGCCTGGAGCTCGACCTCGCCGAGGTCAACGAGATCAAGGCCGCCGCCCGCGACCAGATCGTCCGGCACGAGAGCTGCGGTCGCATCCTGGTCCGCATGGCCGACTCGGGCATCTGATGCCGCAGTTCGTTGTGGAAGCCGACGGCGGCTCCCGGGGCAACCCGGGGCCCGCCGGTTACGGCTCCGTCGTCCTCGACCCGGTGACGGGCGAGACGCTGGCCGAGCGCGCGGAGTACATCGGCGTCGCGACGAACAACGTGGCCGAGTACAAGGGCCTCATCGCCGGGCTGAAGGCCGCCCGCGAGCTGGACCCGGACGCGGTGGTCCTCGTCCGCATGGACTCCAAGCTCGTCGTCGAGCAGATGTCGGGCCGCTGGAAGATCAAGCACCCGGACATGAAGCCGCTCGCGGCGGAGGCGGCGAAGGTCATGCCGCGTGCCCAGGTGACGTACGAGTGGATCCCGCGCGAGAAGAACAAGCACGCGGACCGGCTCGCGAACGAGGCGATGGACGCGGGCAAGCGCGGCAAGCAGTGGGAGCCTTCGAACTCCTCCGCAGCCCTGGACGCCTCGGCGGCCCGCACCCTGGCGACCCCGCCGCCAACGGGCCCCGTGGGCGACGCCGCGGCGGGTGCCGCGGCCGTCCGCGCCGCGCTGGCCTCCGGCGGTGGTACGCGGACCCGTGCGGGCGCTGCTGCGGGCGGGACGGCCGGCTCCGCACCGGCCGGGGCCGACACCCTCTTCGGTGACCCGGCCGACCTCGTGGACCCGGCGGCCCCGGCTTCCGCGCCGGACACGGCCGGTGGGGCCACCGGCACGGCGACCGGCGCCGCTCCCGCCCCCGCGGCGGGACAGGGCTGGGGACCCGACATGGGCCCCCCCGCCACTTTCGTGCTGCTGCGCCACGGCGAGACCGCGCTGACCCCGCAGAAGCGGTTCTCGGGCAGCGGCGGCAGCGACCCGGAGCTCTCCGCGGCGGGCCGCCGCCAGGCCGCCGCCGTCGCGGAGTCGCTGGCCGCGCGCGGCACCATCGAGACGGTGATCAGCTCCCCGCTGCGGCGCTGCCGGGAGACCGCGCAGGCCGTCGCCGACCGGCTCGGGCTCACCGTCACCGTCGAAGAGGGCCTGCGCGAGGTCGACTTCGGCGCGTGGGAGGGGCTGACCTTCGCGGAGGCGCGCGAGCGCCACCCCGAGGACCTCCAGGCGTGGCTGGACTCCCCGAAGGCCGCCCCCACGGGCGGCGGCGAAAGCTTCGCCTCGGCCACCCGCCGCATCTCGGCGACCCGGGACCGGCTGCTCGCCGAGCACGCGGGCCGCACGGTCCTGCTGGTCTCGCACGTGACGCCGGTCAAGATCCTGGTCCGCCTCGCGCTGGGCGCCCCGCCGGAGGCCCTGTTCCGCATGGAGCTCTCGGCGGCCTCCCTGTCGGCGGTCGCCTACTACGCCGACGGCAACGCCTCGGTCCGCCTCCTGAACGACACGTCCCACCTGCGCTGACCCACCGCGCCCGGCCGCACGACGAGGCCCCCCGCCCCGACCGGGCGGGGGGCCTCGCCGCAATCCCGGCCGGCCTCGTCGTGTGGTGGTCAGCGCACCACCGTCACCTGCTCCTTCGACCACTCCGCGCTGCTCCACCAGCCGCGAAGAGTCTTACGCGTCCCAGCGGCCTCCCCGTCGTTCACGTCGTTCGGCTTGGCCGTCAACTCCCACTTGTGAGTGCCGCAGGAGACCGGCTCCGACCGGTAGCGGGCCGTGCATGTGCTGGTGATCCGGTAGGTGTGGGTGACCGTGTCGTGGTTCAGGACGTTCGGCGCGCAGGTCATGGATTCGGCCTCGTCTCCCGAGGGTCCCGGGTCGCATTCAATCCAGACCTTGTACAGGGGCTCGGCGCCGGCGGTCGGCCGTGGTGCGGGCCTGGTCTCCAGTGGCGGTTCCACCACCTGCACCGTCGGCGTAGGCGTCGGCGTGGGCGTGGAGTTCGACTGTGACACGGCGGAACCAGAGCTGTCCGACGGCAGCTTCATGACGGTGACCTTGATGTCCTCCCACCGGACGGTGTCAGGTTTGGCGTCGACCAGCTGTCCCAATCCCTCCCCCCGGTTCTTTGCGTGCGGTCCGAGAGTCATGTCCCACCTGTAGGTCCCACAGGGCTTGTGGTTGGGGGCCTCGTCTCCACGCATGACGCCTTCGCATGTCGCGGTCACACGGTAGACGCGGGTGACATCGGCCAGGTTCTCGAAGTCGGGGCGGCACACGAGGCGGTAAGGGTTGGCGGAGTGTTCGCCCGTGGCCTCACAGGAGACCCCGTCCATCTTGTAATCGTTGGGCTGCGGGTTCATCGGTTCTGGAGTCCATGCCGGTTCGGGCGTCGCGCTGGGCGTCGTCTCGGGGGCCAGGCTCTGCGTCACCACCGCGTCCGTACCCGCAGAGGACTCACTGTCGCTCTGCGGAAGAAAATTGCTGAGAAGCAGAGCAAGGGTGCAGAAAAGAAGCACCTTCCCCCAAGGCGCCGTGGAAGGCTTCTCCCTGTAACCCCCGTGCGTGACAGGCCCCGTCCGCCGGGCGCGGGCGGGCGTCGGCGGCATGCGGACACCGGACGGGGTAACCGGCCGCGCTACCGAAGACGCGGGCCGATGCTGCTGCTTCTCCTGCTTCTGCTGCCGCTTCTGATGGTGACGGTGGATCTCCCGCAGGTATTCCTGCTCGTTCCGCTCCATCCGGCGCTGGTGGTAGTCCGGCGGCAGAACGGGCAGGATCGGGTCTCTTGGCGTCGCGTACGGCCTGTATCCGGGAGGCACGCACGGGTGCGGCCCTTCATGCGGCGGGGGAACCGTTCGCTCAAGCTCTTGGACGGACGCTTCAAGCTGATGCCGGCGGGTGAGATCGGTGTCCGGGACGGGTACCGCCCACTGCGAGGTGTCCAGCTCGCGGACCGGCGGCACCATCTCCCCTATACGGGTGTAGACGAGGGTGGGGAACACGAGCGTTCCCTGGGGGCTGTGCGCGTCCGCGAGGAGGTCGGCGAGGCCGGCGGCGTCGGGCCGCGTGCCGGGGTCCTTCGCGAGGGCGGCGCTCACGTGCTCCAGCAGTCCGTCCGGGATGCCGCTCAGGTCAGGTTCGGCGTTGATGATCCGGTGGTCGATCCCCGTCGGCGTGCCGAAGACGTGCCTGCCGGATGCGGCATAGGCGATCAGCAGGCCCCAGGTGAAGATGTCCGAGGCCGTCACCGTGTGCCCGGTGATGAACTGTTCGGGGGCCATCCAGCCGGGGCTGCCGGTGCGAACGCGGGTCGCCGTGGCGTCGAGGTGGTGGGCGATGCCGAAGTCCAGGACGCGGGGCCCGTCAGAGGCCAGGATCACGTTGGCAGGCTTGAGGTCCCGGTGGGCTATGCCCGCGTGGTGAATACAGGCGAGGGCGTGCGCGGTGGCTGCGGCGAACGTGAGCAGATTCGCGCCCGACAGGGGCCCATAAGCGCGTATGTGCCGGTCGAGGGTGTGGCCGGGTATGTAGGGGGTGGCCAGCCACGGGTACTCGGCATCCGCGTCCGCGTCCGTGAGGGACAGGACGTAGGGGCCCTTGATCTTCATGAGCGTGGCGATCTCGCGGGCGAACCGCTTGCGGTGGCCCGCATCGTGGGCGAAGTCCTCGCGGATGACCTTCACAGCGGTCGGCTGCCCGTCGCGTCCGTGGGCGAAGTACACGATGCCCATGCCGCCTGCGCCGATACGGTGCAGCGGCCGGTAGGGGCCTATGAGGGCTGGCAGGGACTGCCCGTCGGAGCCGATAACGGCCACAGCACTTCCGTCACTTTCGCGGTGGTGATCTGGGGTTCCGCCGGCTGCGCCGTGGACGGACGGCGCGGCCGGGCTGTTCTGTTGAGAAGCCGGGGCCGTACTATTTCGTGGAGGCGTACTGCTTCACGCTCTCCAGCAGGAACATCGGCGCGGTCATCTGGCCGCCCATCGTCGTCGTGTACGTGTACGGCGTGGAGACCCGGACCTCGGCCTCGAACACGTCGCCGTCCACGATGTCCTTGATGCCGCTCTCGCCGAGGAAGTCGACGAACATCGAGTTCGTGTCACAGTCGGAGACGTACCCGTACTTCGGCTGGTGCTTCTCACCGCACGAGTTCGCCCGGAACGAATAGCTGCCGGTAGCACTGTCCGCCTGGGTGACATACCCGTACACCCGGTAGCACTTGTCGAAGTGCGCGGCGGGGTCCTTCGCGAGGAGCTTGAACTCCCGGTCGCTCAGCTTCTCGTAGTTCGTGCACTCCACGGCAACCGGCTCCGGGCTCGGAGTCGGCGTGGGAGTCGGACTGGGCGTGACCTTCGCAGGGCTGCTGGTCGATCCCGTCACCGTGATGTCGTACCCGGCGGGGGCGCCGGCGCAGCTCGACTCCACCGTCATCGTGGCGAACCCGGCCGCCGCGTTGCTTTCCGGCTTCACATCCCTGTCGTAGCCGCCCTTGGTGTCGAAGAACGGCCCCGCCGTGGTGCCGCTGCAGCCGGACGACGAGGTCGCGGTGACCGACGCCGTCATCGTCTGCACCGTCGCCGTCCAATTCTGGGTGCTCAGCTCGACCTGGATCTGGTTGCCCCTACAGGTCACCGACTGGACTTCCACGCCCATCTCCAGCGTCCGGTAGCGGTAGTCGGTATTGGCCTCCTCGGCGGGAGACTTGCAGTTCTTCCAGCCCTCCTCCGCCGAGGCGCTGGGCTTCGGCGCGGCCGAGGTTGCCTGCTTGCCGTCCGGCGCCAGGACGAGTGCCGCCGTAGCACCCACCGCGCTGAAGGCGAGGGCGCCGCCGCCCATGAGCGCGTACCGCTTCCACGGTCGGGGCGTCTTGGCGGGCGGAGTCGGGGGCTGGGCCGGGAGCGGCGGCGCGTCCGGCGACGACGGGTGGGGGTAGCCGTAGACCGGGCCGGGCGGATGCTGCGGCTCGGGGGGAAGCGTCATCAGGTGGCTCCTTGCTGTGAGGTATGGCGAGTAGGGGTGGTGGCAGGGCGGGGCTGCTCAGGAGGAAGCGGCGTTTCCGCTGCTGGTCAGCTTGACGAGGGTGGGGAGTTGCGGGCGTCCTCCCAGGTCGAGCTGTCGGAACTCCCAGCCGGTGATCTTCGCGGTAGCGGGTACCCGGTAGATGAATGTCATGTCATCGTCGAAGCCGGGCTGGAGCTGGTCGTTGCAGCCGGGGTTGCCCGGGATCTTGTAAAGGTCCTGGATGGTGTCGTACTTGCGCTGTTGCTCGTCCAGGAGGTTGTCGAGGACCGGGGCCCCGCAGGTGAGGTCTATGCCTTCCTTGGTGTCGTTGAACACCTTCGTCTGGACAGTGACGAACTTCGCCCCGTCGCCCGCCTTCTGGGTGCCCTCGGTCGTCTTGATGCTGTCGCTCTCGCCGAGAGCCTTCACGGTGACGACCGTTCCCATGTGGCGGGCTTCCTGGCCGATGGTGAACTCGGCCGGCGCGCTCGGCTCGGGACTCGGTGTTTCCGTCCGTGCCGGTACGGGTGTCCTGAACGGGCTGAAGCTGTCCACGGTGGTCGGGGTGTTGGGAGCCGGGGCGGCTTCTGGCGCGGCCGGGCCGGCGGTAAGGGTGTAGGCGAGGGCGCCGGTCGAGGCGAGGAACGCGACGGTCATGCAGATTGCGGCGGTCTTCCAGCGGTTCGGGGACGGCACTGGCACGGCGGGGGAATGCTCGGGCATCGGCGGCATGCGATCAGTCATCGGGACTCCTGAACGAGAGGGGGGCGGGGGCACCCGAACCGCAGGGGGGGGGGGGGGGGTGGGGTTTTTTGAGGGGGGGGGGGGGGGGGATTTGTTTTTGTTGTGA
>NZ_JBHWMB010000020.1:112351-122631 GCF_042730015.1 Streptomyces sp. NPDC059957
GGGGGGGGAGTGTTGGGGCGTGGGTGGCGTGCGATCAGTAATGGGGCCTCTGGAGAGGGGGGGGGAGGCCCCTACCCGACGGGGGGGCGGGCCCGGTACGGCTAGTTCTTGCAGATGAAGGTGTCGGCGGCCTTCGCCTTGGCGGCGATGTGCGCGCGGATGTTCTTCTCGGGGACGGACGAGAGAGCGGCGACGGAGTTCTTGATCTCCTCCTCGCTCAGGTGGGCCTTGTCCGTGCCGCACTTGGCGCGGCGGACGTTGACATCGGCCTGGACCTCGGTCGCCGATGCGTTCTCCATGACGGCCAGGGACTCGCTTATGCCGTTCTTGAGAGCGACAGCAGTCACGGCGGCGAGTACGGGAGTACGCATGGATGTTGTTCCTTCGGGCGGGGCGTTCCAGCCGCGCAGGGTGGGGCAGTAGCAGGCGTGGTCGTCCCAGCAGGGCAGGGAGTGGGCTGCGGCGGCTCGTACACGACCTGCGGCCCGAGCTACGCCTTCCGTTTGGTGTGCTTCGCCAGCCGCTCCTGCGTGGCGGCCGTGAACACCGCGTACTCCGGGTTCTCGTCAAGGGCCTTGCCGATCTGGTCCTGGGCAACGCGCAGCAGGTAGATGTCCTGGAGGGGCGGGCTGATGCGTCCGGCGTTGACGGCCGGATGGCGGGAAGCGGCCAGGGCGGTGAGCTGGGCTTGGAGGTAGTGGGCGAGCGGCACCGGCAGTTCGAGCCATATACGCAGGCCGGTCGCCCAGTTCTCCCGCTCGGTGTTCATCAGCGGGCTGCGCAGCGGGTCACCGGACGGAAGATCGGCGGCGACTTGGTCGGCAATGGTGGAGGACATCTGGAACCGGACGGTGGACGTGGTCATGCGGGGCTCCTCTTGGGCGTTACCGCCGGTAGCGGCAGCGTGATGCTATTGATCGGATCGCGTCGAATGCGAGTCCGTCTCATGTGGCGGTCCCACACCCGATCGACCGGCGTCGCCGGGCTCACCGCTTGAGGCAGCCTCGGTGGCCGCAGCCGCCGCAGTCACCGCCGGACGGGCCCCAGCCGTCACCATTCGGCGCCTGCCGGCGCTGCCGTGGAATGACCCGTGCGGCCCTCGCCCTGGAGGGCCCTTCAGGGTTGGACCCGATCGCAGCGACGTCGGCCCAGGAAACTGAGACGCCGACTCGGGTTGAGAAACAAGTCGGTGAAAGCCGATGCAGGAGGCCGCTCCCTTGGGGGCGGCCTTCCGCTTTTCCAGGCCCGTCCCGCCCGCTGCTCAACCCGGCCGGCGTCGCCATGCGCCTCTCCCCGCCCCCCTCATCCGGACATGACAAAGCCCCAGACGGCCGGCGGAAACGCCAGGCCGACGGGGGCATGAAAGGGGTGTTGTGGGGGCCGGGTTCGGTACACACTGCGTACACACCAGGCCGGGACGCCCAGGGACATCCAGGGAATTCACGGGCCGCGCAGAGAAGCAGAAAAGAGCCCTGGCCTGAGAGAAACCCCCAGGTCAGGACCCTTTTGACAGAACGAGCCGGCCTGTACGCCGGGTTCTGTCGCCCGGTGACCTCGCGGTCGCCGGGGAGACGGCCATCCATCTAGGACCGGCGTTGCCGCCGGCCTCGTGCGGTCTACCCGCGAACTCGGGCGGGCAGCCCTCGAACGTTCGCGCAGGGCCGTCCGGAGACGACCCCTCTTGACCTTGCTCCGGGTGGGGTTTACCTAGCCGCCTGAGTCGCCTCAGGCGCTGGTGGTCTCTTACACCACCGTTTCACCCTTACCGGGGGCCGAAGCCCCAGGCGGTCTGTTTTCTGTGGCACTGTCCCGCGGGTCACCCCGGGTGGCCGTTAGCCACCACCCTGCCCTGTGGAGCCCGGACGTTCCTCGGCGGGATCCGGAGATCCCGACGCGGCCGCCCGGCCGACTCGTCTGTCGTGCCGCCCATCGTACCGGCTGCGTCATCACGGCTTGACCTTGACGCAACGGCAGGGTTTCTACTGGAACCCATGCGGATCGGAGAGATCGCCGCGCTCGTCGGGGTCACCACCCGGGCGATCCGGCACTACCACCACGTCGGCCTGCTCCCCGAGCCGGACCGGCGCCCCAACGGCTACCGCGCCTACAGCGTGCGCGACGCCGTCCGGCTGGCCCGGGTACGCCGGCTGACCGAGCTCGGGCTGAGCCTCGACGAGGTGCGCGACGTGCTCGCGGACGACGCGGGGCGCGAGCTGGCCGAGGTACTGGCCGAGCTCGACGCCGACCTCGCCCGCCAGCAGGCCGGACTGGCCGAGCGCAGACGGCGCCTCGCCGTCCTGCTCGCCGCCCCGCCCGGGGAGGCAGAGCCGGTCTCGCCCGCGCTCGCGGAGCTGCTCGCCAAGGCGCCCGCGACGGCCTCGCCGTCCGCCGCGCTCGACCGCGAGCACCTGAGCCTGCTCGACGCCTCGGGCGCGGTGGGGGAGGAGCTCTACGCCCTGCTCGGGACGGTCGCCGCCGATCCGTCCGTGCTCGCGCTGTACGAGCGGCTCGACGAGCTCGCCGACGCGGACGCGGACGATCCCCGGATCGGGCCGCTCGCCGCGGAACTGGTGGCCGCGGTGCCCGCCGAGGCGTTCGCGGCGCTGGCGCCGGCGACGTCGGGAGGGGCCGGCGGGCCGCAGGCGGTGCCGGGCTTCCTGGAGGCCCTGCTCGCCGAGTACGCCCCGGCGCAGGCGGAGGTCGTCCGCCGGGTGATGGAAGCCTTCACGGACACGTGGGGCGCACAGACGAAGAGGGGCCGGGAATGAGCGCGATACGCGCGGCACGGATCGGGGTGGCCGCGGTGCTCCCCATGGAGCTGGCGCTGGTGGTGTGCGCGGCCGCGGGAGTGCGCCCGCCCGGTTGGGCCCTCGCCGTCGCCGAGGTGATGGTGCTGGGGGTCCTCCTCCTGGAGGCCCGCGTCCTGTACTCCCTGTACGCCGCCGCCCGCGCCCGCGGCGCCGATCCCGCGGCGGCCCGCCGCGAGGCCGTGCGGGCCGTGGTCCCGGAGACCGTACGCCGCCTCGTGCTCCACGAGCTGCGCGCGGCCGCCTCGCTGGCCCGGTGGGCGCTGCGGCGGCCGCCGCACGGGGTGCGGCCCGCGGACCACGCGGCCCCGTACACCGGACCGCAGACGGCCATGATGTACGGGCTGGTGTTCGTGTCGCTGATCGAGACGGTGGCGCTGGCCTTCCTGATCCCCTGGCCGGCCGTCCACCGCGTGGTGCTCGTCCTCGACGTGTACGGGGTGCTGCTGATGCTCGGCCTGCACGCCGCCTGCGTCACCCGGCCGCACGTCGTGAGCCCCGACGGGACCCTGCGGATCCGCTACGGAGCCCTCTTCGACCTCACCGTCCCGCCGGACGCGGTGGCCTCGGTCCGGGTGGACCGCCGCTACCCCGAGGGACGGCTCGTCACTCTCTCCGAGGACGGGGTGCTCGACCTGATCGTCGGCAGCCAGACCACGGTCACCGTGGAGCTGCTCCGCCCGCTCGCCTTCCGCCGCCCGCTCGGCGCCCGCGCCGAAGCCCGCGTCGTCCGCTTCCACGCGGACGAGCCCCGCGCACTGGTCGACGCACTGCGGCAGCCCACACCCCCGTGACGGGCTGCCGCAGTGACGGCTGTGTGCGCCGAGCGTGACAAGCCGGTGCGCGCCTGTCTTGTCGAAAACGGCACGGCTCGAAAACAGGCTCTCGCGCGGACCCGGCAAGATCCGGAAGAGACGGCCTAGCGGACCAGCGCGAAGGTCGTGGCCGCCACGGCCGCGCCCACCGCGGTGCCCGCGAGGACCTGGGCGAGGGTGTGGTCCTTCAGCTCGACCCGGGACCAGCCGACGACGGCGACCAGCGGGTAGGCGAGCAGCAGCCAGGGGCCGTAGGTCAGGGCGAGCATGGCGGCGCTCCCGGAGGAGACGGCCGCGTGCACGCTGATCTTCCAGACGGGGGTCACGGCGAGCAGGGCCGCCAGGGTGGCCAGCATCGCCGCGATCAGCGCGATCATCGTGCGGGGCGAGCCGAGGAGCGCCATCAGCAGGATGCCGGTGGTGACCGAGCCGATGATGAACACCATGACGGTGATGCGCTGTCGGCGCTGACCGACGTGCCGGTCGGCCCAACGGCCGCGCCTGATGCCGTACTTGATGAAGGCCAGCGGGATCGCGGCGGCGAACAGGCAGCCCAGGAGTCCCCAGCCGATTCCGGCGAGGCCCGCGGTGTGCCAGCCGATCAGGAGGGTGTCGGCGATGATCCAGGTCTTGGGATCGAGCCCGTCGGTGATCAGGCGGGCGGATCGGGACTCGGTGGGCTGGGCGAGCGCGGCGGTCACGCCGTGGCCTCCTGGCTGGTCGTGGTGAGGAACGCGTCGGCCACGGCGGAGTGGTAGATCCGGGCGAGCTGGATGAGCCGCAGCACTTCGGCGGAGAAGTCGATCTCGTCGATGCCGACGGTGGCGGCCGGCTCCTGGGCGCCGTGGAGCGGCAGGTCCCCGCGGGCCTTGCCCTCGCGGGCCGCCCGCATCCACAGGGCCTCGGCCGCCGGGCTCGTCGCCGGGTCGAACCCGGCCTCCAGGGCGGTGCGGTGCGCGCGCTCGCGGACCTCGGGGGCGGTGTACGCGTCCAGGGTCAGGGCGGCGTCGCGGATCTCGATCACCCGCCGGTACAGCCGCAGGCGCGGGCTGCGCAGGAGTCCGGTCTTCAGGACGATGTCGGGGGTGACCGCGGTCAGGTCCTGCCAGAGCGGCTGGAGCTGCCGGTGGTGCCGGCCGTCCTGGACGGTGCGCCAGGCCACGCCGAAGGCGGGGATGCTGCTCCCGATGAGGATGAAGCCGATCGCCAGGTACTTCAGGGCGTCGGTGACGTGGTCGACCGCGATGTCGCTGGTGTCGTCCGTGAGGCCCGCGAGGCGGCTCGCGATGTACCCGGCCCGCAGCAGGGTGTAGAGCACGCCGACGGCCGTTCCGATGCCCATGAGGCGGACGCCGGTCCGCAGCCACAGGGCGCTGGCGTGCCGGGCGCTGCCCCAGAAGAGCCGGGTGGCGGTGGCCATGGCGATGCCGAGGTAGACGATGAAGAGGAGGTAGTAGGCCGTGGCCCAGGCGTTGCCCGCGGTCTCCTCGAAGAAGTCGGTCATCTCGCGGGGCCGTGGGACGAAGAAGACGAAGAGCACCGCCATCGCCGTCATGGCGGTCAGGGCGGCGTAGTGCCGGGCCCGCAGCCGGCGGCCGGTCTCCGGGCGGGTGATGGCGACGACGAAGTCGACGACCGCGCCGGCCGCGATCATGCCCAGCCAGTGCTTGAGGAGGGTGGAGAGGTTGTTGACTCCCGCCCCGTCGTCCAGGGCGCGCATCACGCCGGGGAGGCGGAGCGTCATGGAGACGGTCAGGGCGGCGAACGCCGTCCACAGGGCACGCTGTTTGACCGACCGGACGGCTGAGGGGGCGCGCCAGAGCGTCACCGTCCAGAGCATGACCAGGATGGCGATTTCGAGGTGTTTCACTTCACGACCACGTATTTCGAACGGGGTGCCCGAGGGCGTCATGGAGACGTACGAGACGGTCCTCGGCCTCGCTGTCACTGGAGGTCGACTGCGTCGTGTCGTACCGGCCGGCCCGCTCGTGGATGAGCGTGGCCAGGGTCTCGGCCTGCCGCTCCTGCGGGCTGGCGAACTTGCTCCGCCCCATGAGGTGCGCCAGGCGGTCGATGTCGAGGCCGAGTTCCTCGTCGATCGATTCGGTCCTGCGCGCCACGTTCCTGATCCGGGCCGCCTCGGTGCGGATGATCGAGGCCACGGGCAGCTCGGGGCGGTCGAGTCCGGAGACGGCCGTGTGCGTACGCGTCAGCAGGCGCTGGAAGTGTTCGGAGGCCCGGGCGATCTCCCGGTCCGACGGCTGTTCGGGGATGTCGAGTTCGGGAGCGACATGGCCGAGCAGCATGTGCGAGATCTCGTGGAGGACGATCTGCACCTTGAGGATCTCGGCCGCGACGGCGTCGTAGAAGACGAGGTCGGCGACATCCAGCCCGAGCCAGATCCCGCAGGGCAGGGCCGGGTCGGGGGGTCCGTCGAGGGGCAGCAGGATCAGCGGGCGGCCGCGCTGCGCGGCTATGCCCTCGCAGAAGGCTTCCAGGTCGAACGGCCGGGGGATGACGAGCCGGTCCGCGACGGCGGCGCACTCCGCGTCGGCGCGCTTCCACCAGCGCATGGTCGCCCTCCCCGCCCGTCGTCGCCCAGTCCGCACACCCGATCGGGTCTGAGAGTAACCGGAAGCACAGCAGGGGCTCAGTGAGGACGTATCGGTGGCCGGAATATGGCCGATCGGGTGAGGAGCGTGGCTTGTTCGTGCCTCAGGACTCCTTGCCGCGACGGCGCCGGGGCTTCACATCCGGAAGCCCTTCGGCCTTCCGCAGCTGCTTGATCAGGCCGGTGACGGACCGCATGGACCCGGCGGACAGCCCGCTGAGGCGGAAGGCCGCGGCCTTCACCTGCTCGTCCTCGAGGACCTGGGCGAACTCGTCGGCCGCGGCGGCCTTGCCCATCTCCTCGCGCAGCCGCGCGATCCGCTCCTCGATCCGCTGCTCGATCGCCTGGGCGTTCTCGCCGTCGGCCAGGTACCCGACGGTGACGCCGAAGAAGTTGGCGATCGCGCGGATCGAGTCGATGCCCGGATTCGGGTTGTTGTTCAGGCGGATGGTCTGGACCGTGCCGTGCGAGACGGAGGGCCCGGACAGCTTCCTGGTGCCCTCGGCGATCTCCTGGTACGTGTACGGACCGCGGCCCGCCGGATGGATCGTCTCGATCAAGAAGCCGAGGCGGTCACCCATGGTGTCCCGCCGGTCGGTGGGGGTCTCCTCACCCATCACCGTCACTGCTCCCGTCTACGGCTGGATCCGATGGTCCAGTACTAAATCATCACCGGCATTATCTACCTGCCTAGATGGCTTTCGCCACACAGTGCAACGAACTTCGTCTACCCAGCTAGCGGACCCCGGGGAATGTGACCCACGCCATATTGCTCCCGGGGTGCCCCGCGGGACCTTGACAGGGCATGTGTGCCGCGGCGTATCTTCGTCCAGCC
Source organism: Streptomyces sp. NPDC059957 (assembly GCF_042730015.1). NCBI lineage: Bacteria > Bacillati > Actinomycetota > Actinomycetes > Kitasatosporales > Streptomycetaceae > Streptomyces > Streptomyces sp. NPDC059957. Next base: position 119,420 of record NZ_JBHWMB010000020.1, read on the forward strand.
GTCTAGCCCACTAGATGGACCGGCGCTCAATCGCTCGACGCGAAGCGTCTAGCCGACTGAGTCGCGGAGCCGGTGGGCGTGGGCGGAAGAGGGAGGGGCCGCGATGCCGTCACGACGGCAGGCGCGGGACGCGCTCGCCCGCGGGCTGAGGTACGGGGGTCCTCAGCCCGGGGCGGGCGAACCGCTCGCCGGCGGGAGCCGTCGGCGGGTGTGAGCGCCGAGCTCAACGAGCTTGCGGCAGGCGCCGGGTGGGCGGGCGCTCAGCCGGCGAAGATCGCCGAGCTGGAGCAGTCTCCCGACGGCGCTGCCGACCACCAGGTGTCGCTGATCCGCTGGAGCTCACGAAGGCCGGCGGCCTCGGGCCGGTAGCGCCCGATTGCGTCAGGAGAGGGGCCCGTCAGCGGCCACTTGGCCGGACAGCATCACGCTGCTGACCCGGCCCGCCATCCGGTCCAGCACCGAACCGGGCGCCAGACCGCCCCGCAGCAGGACGAACCGGGACGGGGGCAGCCCCGTCATCGCCTTCACCTCGCGGCTCAGGTGCGCCTGGTCGTGGTAGCCGCACGCCGCCGCCACCTGCGCGGCCGCCGTTCCCGCCGCCAGCATCCGCAGGGCGTGCTGCAGCCGGAACACCCGGGCCATGGCCTTGGGGGACAGGCCCACCTGCTCGCGGAACCGGGCCCGCACGGTACGGGCGCTCCACCCCGTCGCGGCGCTCATCCGGGTCAGGGAGCGGGGGTTCGCCCAGAGCCCGGAGAGGGCTCCGTCGACCTCGGGCGCGGGGGAGGGGCCGAGGTCGAGGCGGGCGCAGAACAGCTCGTCGAGCAGGCTGAAGCGCTCCGTCCACGAGGGGAGCGACTGGAGCCGTTCGGTGAGGTGGCGGCCCTGCGCCCCGAGCACGTCCGCCAGATCCACATGGGCGTCCTCGAAGTGCCACATCGGGATGCCGAACAGCCGGTAGCAGCCCTGCGGGGTCATGTTCACCTCCAGCCCGTGCACCACCCCCGCGTGCACCCCGATCGCCGGGACCGTGCGCGGGCCGCTGATCATGGCCCGGGCGGCGGGCCGCAGTTGGGCAGCGGAGAGGTTCTCCGTGCGGGAGACCCACAGGCCCTCGGAGAAGCTGAAGACCAGGGTCACGCAGCCGGTGGGCAGCTCCAGTCGGCGCCTCGGGCCGGTGAACTCGGTGTGGAAGCCCGTGTAGTTGATGATGAGCGGCCGCAGTGCGGCGGCCGGCCGGCGGCGGCGCGCGGACCGGCGGCCCGGGACGGCGGCGGGCATCGCGCGTACGCCGAAGGCCTCGACCGAGCCCATGTCCGGTCCCTCCCGCCGCTGTTGCGCGGCCGGTGATACCGCGCGGTCGGCCGATGATGGCAGGTCACAGGGGGCGATGGCCAGAGTGGCCCGGTGCCCGGACCACCGGATCCGCGGAGCCGGACGCCGTCGGCCACACCGGCTCCGCCCCCGCTGAGAGCCCGGGGCGGGGGCGGGGTCGTCGGCGGGGGCGCCCCCGGCGACGCCCGCGCCCCGGCCACAGCACTAGACCGGTGCGAAGAGCACCTTCGCCCGCCCCGGGTCCGCCTCCGTCAGCCGGACCCTGATCCGGTCGCCCAGCGGCAGCTCCGCCGAGGTGGACTCCACGCGGCCGATCACCGCCGGCTCCTCCAGGTGGACAGTGCCGACCAGCGGCTCCCGGTCCTTGACGTCGATCACCGTCGCCTCGAAGATCTCCCCGACGCGGTCCTTGAGCAGCGCCGCCTCCACCAGGTCCACGGACTCCCGCTCCGCCGAGTTCGCCAGCCGGGTCCCGTCCGACATCTCCTTCGGCAGGGCGTCGAGCGCCTCCAGCGCCCAGCCGGGGGGCTGCGCCCCGGCGACGGCCGCCACGCACAGCCCGCCCGTGTACCGGTCGACGAGCCGGCGCAGCGGCGCGGTGCAATGGGCGTACGGGGCCGCGACCGCGGCGTGCAGCACGGGGTCCGGGGTCCGGCCGCCGGTGAAGACCGTGTAGCCGGCTCCGCGCAGCAGGGCCGTGCACTCCTGGAGGAAGGCGGCGTGGTCGGGCCGGTGCGGATCGAGCCCGCGCACGAGCTCCGCGTACGGGACGTGGTGCGGCCAGTCGATCCGCAGGGCCTTCGCCGCGCGGCGCAGCCGCCCGACCGCTCCGTCGGGGGCGGTCGGCAGGGTCCGCAGGATCCCGGTCCCGGCGGCGAGCATCAGCTCGGCGGCGGCCATGCCGGTCATCAGGGAGATCTGCGCGTTCCAGCCGTCGGCGGGGAGCGGAGCCCGGTAGGCCAGGCTGTACGAGCCCCCGTGCTCGACGATCTCCTGCTCGGGCACGTTCAGCGAGATCCCCCCGCGCTCCGCCTCCAGGGCCTCGCGCAGCCGTCCGATGTCCTTCAGGAGGGCCAGCGGCTCCTCCGCGGTGCCCGCGTCGATGGCCTTCTGGGCGCCGTCGTAGTCGAGTTTGGCCCGGCTGCGCACGAGTGCCCGGCGGACGTCGGTGCTCTCCACCCGCCCCTCGGCGTCCAGGTCGAGCCGCCACAGCAGGGCCGGGCAGGTCTGGTCGGGGAGCAGGCTGGCGGCGCCCTCCGAGAGCACGGCCGGGTGCAGGGGGACCTTCTCGTCGGGGAAGTAGAGGGTGGTGACCCGGCGGTGGGCCTCGGCGTCGAGGGCGCCGCCGGGGGTGACGTAGGCGGCGACGTCGGCGATGGCGTAGTGGACCCGGTAACCGCCGGAGGGGCGCTTCGCCAGGTGCATGGCCTGGTCCAGATCGCGGGCGGTCGGCGGATCGATCGTGAAGAAGGGGATGTCGGTGGCGTCGAAATCGGGGAGGAGGGGGCTGCGTACCGCCCGCTCGGCCTCGGCGAGTACGGGCGCCGGAAACTCCTCCGGCACGTCCAGCTTCGTCCGCAGTTCACGCAGCGCGGCCCGCAGGGCAGCCCCGTCTGCGCCGGTCATGATCATATGACGGCGTGGCATGAGGCGAGCCTAGGGGGTGTCTTGCCGATCGGGCCGGATCAGGGAGCGGTGTCTGGTGCCGTACATCGCAAGGCGGAGGAGGGAGTCGACGCGGAGCGTCGGCGAGTGACGACAACGCGGCGAGGTGCGGCACCAGGCGCCGCGAGCCCGGGATGATCGGCAAGACACCCCTAGGGCGTGTCCGCAAAGTAGCGCCGTGCGCCCGGAGGGCGCCCTCGCGGCGTTCGGTG